>NZ_AZUN01000001.1:2697500-2917500 GCF_000527095.1 Methylomicrobium lacus LW14
GCATACGACTTCCGCCGCGAAAACGATCGACCGGATCATCGACGTGTTTCCGGCCGCCGAAAAGGACATGATCCGCTCGATGCTGTCCGAATCGCTGCAGGCGGTCATTTCGCAAACATTGCTCAAAAAAGTCGGCGGCGGCCGTATCGCGGCGCACGAGATCATGGTCGGCACCGCCGCGATCCGCAACCTGATCCGCGAGGCGAAAGTCGCGCAAATGTATTCGGCGATTCAAACCGGACGCAAGGACGGCATGCAGACACTCGACCAGAATCTGAAGGAACTGGTCGACAAGGGCCTGATCACCTCGAAGATCGCAATGACCCGTGCGGTCAACAAAGACATGTTCCGTTAAGCCCATCACCCCAAGGAAAGCTCATGGATTTCAAAGCCTTGCTCGCACTGATGGTGCAAAAGAAAGCCTCCGACCTGTTCATTACCTCAGGCCGCGCGCCGACGATCAAGGTCGACGGCTCGATGGTCGAAGTCTCCAAAAATCCGCTGACGCCCGAACAGGCGATGAAAATCGTGCTCAGCATCATGAATCAGCGGCAAAAGGACGAATTCGACAATACCAAGGAATGCCAGTTTGCGATCAGCCTGCCTGACCTCGGCCGCTTCCGGGTCAGCGCCTTCATGCAGCGCGACGCCGCCGGCATGGTCTTGCGCCGGATCGAAAACCACATTCCCGACACCGAAGCGCTGCATTTGCCACCGGTGCTGAAAGATCTGATCATGGAAAAACGCGGCCTGGTGATCTTCGTCGGCGCGACCGGCACCGGTAAGTCGACCTCGCTGGCATCCTTGATCAAACACCGCAACCAAAACACCAGCGGCCACATCATCACGATCGAAGACCCGATGGAATTCGAACATCCGCATTTAGGCTGCATCGTGACCCAGCGCGAAGTCGGCGTCGATACCGAATCGTATGAAGTCGCGTTGAAAAACACCCTGAGACAGGCGCCCGACGTGATCCTGATCGGCGAAATACGGACCCGCGAAACGATGCAGAACGCGATCACCTTCGCCGAAACCGGGCATCTGTGCTTATCGACCCTGCATGCGAATAACGCGAACCAGGCGATCGATCGTATCCTGCATTTCTTCCCCGAGGACATGCACCCGCAGTTGTTCATGGACTTGTCGCTGAATCTGCGCGGCATCGTCGCGCAGCAATTGATCAAGCGTGCGGACGGCAAAGGGCGTTATCCTGCGATCGAAATCCTGATCAACACGCCGCTGGCGAAAGATTTAATCCGTAAGGGTGAGGTGCACAAACTGAAGGAATTGATGAAACAATCGCGCGAACAGGGTATGCAGACCTTCGATCAGGCCTTGTACGATCTGTATGTCGCCGGCAAGATCAGCTATGAGGATGCATTGAATTCGGCCGATTCGAAGAACGAAGTCCGCCTGATGATCAAGCTCGGCGCGGAAGGCGTCAGCAGTTCGGCCGGAGACAACATGGTGCTGACCGAGACCGAAGAGGATACGGGCAAGTTGTTTTAATGCGCTGCCGGCGCCGAGGCTTCGGCGCCGGCAGAAAGACCTCGATTTTCGATGACCCCGGACGGTTCCGGGGTCATCGAAACAGGAAAGATCAGGCCGAATGAGCCTGCACGGGAATGGACGAAGCGGTGCGAATCACTTCGTTCCTTTCGTTAAAATAAATCAGCGCCGGCTTATAATCGGCCAACTCATTCTGGTCGTAAACGGCATAGGCGCAGATGATCACCACATCGCCCGCGCAAGCCAGCCGCGCGGCCGCGCCGTTGACCGAAATGACGCCGGACCCGGCTTCCGCGCGAATCGCATAGGTCGTGAAACGCTCGCCGTTATTGACATTGTATATCTGGATCTGTTCGTACTCCCTGATCCCCGACAAATCGAGAAAGTCGCCGTCGATTGCGCATGAGCCTTCATAGCCGAGTTCCGAACGTGTAACGGTCGCCCGATGAAGTTTCGCTTTCAGCATCGTAGTTTGCATAATAACCCGATATAAAATAGCTTAATAAACCCTCAATTATCGCTTATTCCCGTGAATCCGGCAAGATAGGACCACGCAGGAATACGCATAGAAGGCGCCAAACCTATCTTTCGCCGCCGAACGCGGACGAACTGATGCGCGAGATTCTGCCACTTCACTATTAATTTACTTCGAAAAACAAATATTATCAATCAGCCGCGTCTTCCCCAGCCTCGCCGCGGCCAGAATCACCAGATCGCGGTCTTCGAGCGCTGCCGCGGCCAAATCCAGGCTCCGGCAGATCGAAAAATAGTCGGGACGGAAACCCGCCGCAGACAAAAACGCCTGCGCCTGCCCTTCGATGTCCGCATAGGCGGCGCCGGACAACACAGCTTCTTTCGCCGTACACAAAGCCTGGTAAAGCTTCGCGGCATTGGCTTTTTCCGCAGCGCTCAAATACCCGTTCCGGGAACTCATCGCCAGACCGTTGGCTTCACGAACCGTCTCGACCGGCACCAGCTCGACCGGCATGTTCAAATCCCCCACCATCGTCCGGATGATCACCAATTGCTGATAATCCTTCAGACCGAAAAAGGCCGTATCCGGCTGCACGATATTGAACAATTTCGCGACCACGGTCGCCACGCCGTTGAAATGGCCGGGCCTAAAGGCGCCGCAATGCAGGTCCGACAAACCCGCGACACTAACCACCGTTTTCGCCGCCGAATCGTACATTTCCCTGACCGCCGGCAAAAATAACAGATCGGCCCCGGCCGCGAGCAATCTTTCGCGGTCTTCGGCTTCGGTGCGCGGATAAGCCGCGAAATCCTCGCCGACGCCGAACTGGGTCGGATTTACGAAGATGCTGACCACGACGCGCTCGGCCCGCCGCCGCGCCGCATCGACCAGGCTGATATGTCCGGCGTGCAGATTACCCATCGTCGGCACGAACGCAATCCGGTCTCCGGCGCGCCGCCAGGCTCCAATGATCGTTCGCAATTCGGCTATCGCAGTGACAGTTTGCATGACTAAAAACTGTGCTCCAGGGCCGGAAAACGGCGTTCTTTGACCGCCCGGCGGTAGTTGCTTAGCGCCTCGGCGATTGCGACCGGCGGCTGCATGAAATTCATTGAAAAACGCGGCCGCTTGCCGACGCCGATGTCCAGCATGTCGTACAACACCAGCACCTGGCCGTCGCAGTCGACGCCCGCGCCGATGCCGATCACCGGAATCGCCAACTGCGCGCTGATTTCGGCGGCCAGCTTCGCGGGCACGCATTCGAGCACCAGCAGAGAGACCCCGGCTTCCTGGAGTTTTTGCGCATCGGAAACGATCTTGTCCGCATCGGCGGCTTCGACGCCCTGCACCTTGTAGCCGCCCAGCCGGTTGATCGACTGCGGCTGCAAGCCCAGATGGCCGCAGACCGGAATGCCTTGGTCGATCAGGAAGCGAGCCACCTCGAAGCGCGCGCCCTCCAGCTTGACCATCTGCGCGCCGGCCCGCATCAGTTTGGCCGCATTGACCGCCGCGCCGAGCGGGTCCGGATAAGTCAAAAACGGCAAATCCGCGATCACAAACGCGCGCCGGCGCGCGGCCGCCACGCAGCGGGTATGGTAAATCATGTCGTCCAGCGTGACAGTCAGCGTCGAAGCCTGGCCCTGGAACACCATGCCCAGAGAGTCGCCGACCAGCATCATCTCGATGCCGGCCGCATCGATCAAGGCGCTGAAGCTGGCGTCGTAAGCGGTCAAACAGGCGATTTTCTCGCCTTGCCGCTTCATCGCCGCCAAATCATGAATCGATAAGGGTTTCTGCTGCATTTCACGCCATCCTTTCGAGCCCATCCAGCGGGCAGTTTGCGACCAGGTCGGCAATCGGCCCGAGCCCCGGCACCCGCAGATCCGGCGCGATTTCGTGCAGCGGATACAACACGAAGGCCCTCTGGCTCAGCCCCGGATGCGGCACCGTCAGTTCGGAAGTCTCGATGCGTTGTTCGTCGTAGATCAACAAATCCAGATCGAGCGTGCGCGCGGTCCAGCGCAGAGAAGTTCTGACCCGCCCATGTTCGTGCTCGATGCGCTGCAATTGATGCAGCAAGTCCAGAGCCGCCAGGTCGGTCTTAACCGCCATTACCGCATTGATATAATCGGGCTGATCCTGAGGCCCCATCGGCGAACTGCGGTACAGGCTCGAAAAAGCCAGTTCGCACATGCCCGAAATCGCCGCGCAATCGGCGCGCGCCGAGCGGACTTGTGCGACGGGATCGGCCAGATTGCTGCCCAGCCCGATGTAGGCGGTGACAGCGCCGGTGAATGCTTTGCTCATCTCTAAAATGCCAACTTGCCTGGGGTCAATGTGGGAAGTTAATTTTGACCGAATCCTTAGCGCGCGAAAATAAGCGGCTATGCCACACTAAGGGGACGGATTTTCGTTCGGTCCGGTATTTTTCTTTTTGCTGCTGCGCCTACGGCGGGTGCGGCTGTTTTTCAGATTCCGGGACGGCTGCGTCATCTTTTTTTGCATTGCCTCATCGGCCAGCTGGAATTGTCCCCACCAGTCGGCCAGTTCGGCTTCGGCATCGCCGCTTTGCGCGCGGATCACCAGGAAATCATAAGCGGCGCGAAAACGCGGATGCGTCAACAGGCGCGCAGGCTTCGGCCCGAGTCGTTGCTCGAACTTCGGCTGCAAACTCCACACTTCGCGCATCGCGATGCTGATATGCCGCGGGAAGGCGGTGCTTTTGACCTGATGAGCCAGCACTTCGCCGACCGCGCTCTGGAATGCGTTATAGTCGTCCATGCCGCGCTCGAGGTTGAGCTTGACCTGCATCTTGACCGGTTCCCATAAAAACGCGGCAAACAGAAAATAAGGCGTCACCGTCTTGCCTTCGGCGATCCGGTTGTCCGAGTTTTGTAACGCCTTGATCAGCAGAAGCTTGGGAAAGCCGTTTTCCTCGACCGCGAGGCTTTTCTCGGTATCCGGGAACAATACCTGAAACAGCCCGTAATGCCGCAGCATTTCGAACGTTTGCAGCGCATAGCCGGACAAAAACAGCTTCAGCACCTCGTCATAAAGCCGCGCGGAAGGAATGCTGTAAAGCAGTTCGGCGGCGTCGTGCATCGCATTCTGGCAATCGGCATGCAGGTTGAAACCCAGTTTGACCGCAAAGCGCACCGCGCGCAGCATCCTGACCGGGTCTTCGCGGAATCGTGTGTCCGGGTCGCCAATCAGCCTGAGCGTAGCGGCTTTGTGATCGTCCATGCCGCCGGTATAGTCGACGACCGAAAAATCCTTGATGTTGTAGTACAGCGCGTTGACCGTAAAATCGCGGCGCCAGACATCCTGCTCTATCGTGCCGTACACATTGTCGCGCAACAGACGGCCCTCGTCATTGGTGACCTGATTGTCGTTCTGCTGATCGCCCATGCCGCGAAAGGTCGCCACCTCGATCACCTCATGACCGAAATGCACATGCGCAAGACGAAAGCGCCGACCGATCAGGCGGCAATTGCGAAACACGCCCTTGATCTGTTCCGGATGCGCATTGGTCACCACATCGAAATCTTTCGGCTCGCGCCCGAGCAATAAATCACGCACGCAACCGCCGACCAGATACGCCTCATATCCCGATTTTTGCAGACGATACAGCACCTTCAGCGCATGATCGCTGATCTGGGCCCGAGAAATCGTATGTTCGGGACGCGGGTAAATTCGAACTTGCGGCGCTTCGGGTACGGATTTGCCGCCAGTTGATTTAACTATTTTTTTGAAGAAGTTTAAAATAATCGACATTCCCTGGTTATTGTTATTTGTCTAAATCATATCATTTCACGCCTGATAGCCCAACAGGCACTATTCTTTGATAATCGATTCGGATATAGTAAAATGATTTCCGGAAGCTAGCAAACCCATCCTGATTGGCACGGCATTGAATCTGCATCAAGGATCAGGATATTATCTTTTTTATTCACCGGCGCGCATTCACTAACACGTCTGACGAGATGGCTATGTACAGAAAATTAATTAACGGTTTTATCGACAACCCGCTGGTAAGCAGCATTTTGGCAGTGGACTTTCTGCTGCTGCTTTTCATTCGTCCGCCGGTCTTCTTTTCCTTAATCTTGCTGGGTACGCTTGCCGGTTGCAGCATGTACATCGGCCAAAAAACCGCCCTGTTCAAATAATTGCAGTTGCCGGATCGAAGCGCTGCGTTGCCGGGCGCCGATGCCGCGCCCGGCCTCTTCCGCCGTCTGGCGGCCATCGTTTATGATGCGTTTTTACTGGCCGCGGTGCTGTTCGTCGCGACCGCCTCGATATTGCCGTTCAATGCGGGCGCGGCCTTTACGGCCGAGCAATTTTTCTACCCTGCCTATCTGCTCGGCGTCAGTTTCCTGTTTTTTGCCTGGTTCTGGACGCACGGCGGCCAAACCTTAGGGATGCGCGCCTGGAAAATCAAAATCCTGACCTTTGACCGTGATCCGATCAGCTGGCGTCAGGCCGCACTCCGCTTTGTCTCGGCGCTCTTGTCCTGGCTGTTTTTCGGGCTCGGCTTCTGGTGGATTGTTTTCGACAAACAAAAACGCGGCTGGCATGATCATGTGTCCAAAACCGCGGTTTATTTCGAATCCCATTCCCCCACCCGATAAATCCGCACACCAGGCAAGCCGGCTTGCAAGAGGAACGCGATAGCGGGCATGCTGCCCGCCCTAGTATAACTGATCCGCTTGTTTCGCGCGATCCTATTGCCGGCGGAAGCCCGTCAATCGCCGCTTAACAGCCGCCTCGGTCCCTCTCGTTATCCCCAAATGCGGCCCTATGCGCTATTTTGTTGTGTTGAACGCTTAGCCCCATCCTGTCAATTTGGACACGCGATACCTAAAGGGACACCCTAATGACCGAGTCAAGCCCCCTCACCCCGCTGGACAGCGGCATTGCCGTCATCCATTCGAACCAACTCGAAGAGCTCCGCGATGTCGTCGCGCACTGGCTGCGCCAACATCCTTTGATGCCGCTGGAGCAAGAAGTCTTCCTGGTGCAAAGCAACGGCATGGGACAATGGCTGAAGCAGAACCTGGCGCAAAACTCCGCGCTGAGCGTTGCGGCTGCAATCCAGATGCAGCTGCCCTCGCTGTTCATCTGGAGCGTTTATCGGGCGGTATTGGGCGAAAAAATTCCGCTGGAGCAACCGCTCGCGAAAGCCCCGCTGACCTGGCGGCTTTATCGCTTGTTGCCTACCCTTGTATCCCAATCCGGTTTCGAAACTCTGAAGACATTCCTGGCCGATGACCGCGACAGCCGGAAACGCTACCAGCTATCCGAGCAGCTCGCCGATTTGTTCGACCAGTATCAGGTGTACCGTTCGGACTGGCTGACCGATTGGGCCAAAGGCGAAAATGTCCTGCGCGACTCGCACGGCAAAGACCAATCTATCCCGGACGCGCAGTGCTGGCAGGCCGACTTGTGGCGAGCGGTACTGGCCGATTTAGGCAGCGAGACGGTCGCCCCCTTCGCCAGCCGGGCTGCCGTGCACGCGCAGTTCATGGACCGCATAAAAACACTGAAGGACCGGCCGCCCGGACTTCCGCGCCGGATCATCCTATTCGGCCTGTCTTCCTTGCCCCAGCAATCGCTCGAAGTCCTGGAAAAGTTGGGCAAGTTCTGCCAGATCGTGCTGTTCGTGCACAATCCCTGCCGGCACTACTGGGCCGACATCATCGAAGACAAGGACTTGCTCAAGGCCGAACGCCGCCGCCAGACCTATAAAGATCCCGCAAAAATTTCAAATACCGGCGATCTTCACCTCGACGCACAGCCCCTGCTGGCGGCCTGGGGCAAGCAGGGCCGCGACTACATCCGCCTGCTGGACCATTACGACGAGAAGCAACGCTACCAGGACTGGAATTGGCAGGACAACAAAATCGACCTGTTCGTCGATTACGGCGAGTCTCCCGACCGGCGCACCTTGCTGCAGCATCTCCAGCAATCGATCCTCGACCTGGAACCGCTGCCTTCCCCGCCGGCCCTGCTGGAGCGCGTCGACGACTCGATAGTCTTTCATGTCGCGCACAGCCGGCAGCGCGAAGTCGAAATCCTGCACGACCGGTTGCTGGCGCGCTTCGAAGCCTCTGCGAAGAAGGATTCCCCCCTTTCGCCGCGCGACGTGATCGTAATGGTGCCGGACATCAACGCCTACGCGCCCCATATCCGGGCCGTCTTCGGCCTCTATCCGTCCGACGATCCGCGCCATATTCCCTACAGCCTGGCCGACCGCCAGCAGCGCGGCAACGATCCCTTGCTGACCGCGATCGAGTCCCTGCTCGATTTGCCCGACTCGCGCTTCACGGTCAGCGAATACCTCGACCTGCTCGAAGTCGGCACGTTGCGTGCTCGTTTTAAAATCGAGGAAAGCGCGATCCCCAAACTGCATCAATGGATCGAGGAAGCCGGCATCCGCTGGGGGCTAAACGCCGAACAGCGCGCCCGGATCGTCAACATGCCGAAACTGGAAGCGAATACCTGGCAATTCGGCCTGCGCCGGATGCTGCTGGGCTACGCGGTCGGCGCCGGCGAAGCGTTCGGCGGCATCGAGCCTTACGAGGAAATCGGCGGCCTAGACGCCCAATGGCTCGGCGGCCTGGCCTTCCTGCTCGAAGCGCTGGAAAACTATGCTCGAAGGCTCGCGCAGCCGCAAAGCTTTTCCGACTGGCGGCAAACCCTGCAAAGCCTGCTCGACGATTTCTTCATCGCCGGCGGCGAAGCCGAACGCAAGACCTTGGATTCCTTGACCGAGGCCCTGGAAACGTGGGGCCGGCACTGCAAACAGGCCGGACTCGGCCCGGACGACAAGCTGCCGATCCAAGTGGCGCGCGAAGCCTGGCTGGCCGGCGTCGACGAACCGTCCCTGCACCAGCGTTTTTTGAGCGGCAAGGTCAATTTCTGCACCCTGATGCCGATGCGGGCGATTCCGTTCCGTCAGATTTGCCTCTTGGGCATGAACGACGGCGATTATCCGCGCAATCAGCAGGTGAACGGTTTCGACCTGATGAGCCAGCGCGGCCAGTATCGCCCGGGCGACCGCTCGCGCCGACAGGACGACCAATACCTGTTCCTGGAAGCCTTACTGTCCGCGCGGGAGCAGCTTTATATCAGCTGGATCGGCCGCAGCATCCGCGACGACAGCAAGCGTCCGCCGTCGGTGCTGGTCGGCCAGTTGCGCGACGTACTGGCGCAGGGATGGGTGCCGCCAAACGGCAAAAAACTGCTTGACGAGATCACCGCCTGCCATCCGCTGCAACCGTTCAGCCGCAAGTATGTAACCAAAACCCAGGACCCTGGGCCGGAACTGTACACCTATACGAAGGAATGGTTTTCGGAAACGGCTGTGGCCGAATCGGACGAATCGGCGCCTGTCCCGGCGAATGAAAAACCCTTGACCTTCTCGCCGGAATTCCTGGCCAGCTTTTTGAGAGCGCCGGTCAAGGAATTCTGCAATTTCGCGCTGAAATTCGGCTTCGACGACGAAACGGTCACCAGCAAGGACCACGAGCCTTTTCAGTTCGAGGCTCTGCAAGCCTACATGTACAGCAATCGTTTGCTTGATGCGATAAAAAACACGAACCCAGACGATGTCGAGGCATTTCTTGACCACCAGCAAACCGTGATGGCGCAAAAAGGCGAGCTGCCGCTCGGCGGTTTCGCGAAAGCCTTCTATACCAGCCTGACCGAGCCGGTAAAAACAGCCTGGGATAATTACCAGGCACTGCTTTCGGATTGGCCCACCGGGCGGGAAGCTCATGTCATAACGTTGCGGCTCCAGCCAAAGGAAGGGCCGGTAGTGGAACTGACCGGCGAACTCAGCCAGCTGCGCCGGCATCGCGACCATGAAAAGCTCGCGTTGGTGTATCTGACCGTGCAGTCGTTGAAGCCAAAAGAAGGGATCAAATACCATAATCTGATGAAATACTGGGTACTGCATCTAACCGCCTGCGCAGAAGGATTGGAGCTTGAAACCTATGTGGCCGCAGCGGACGGCATACTCAAAATAAAATCGCTTGACCGGGCAGAGGCGTCAGACCAGTTGCAAACTCTGTTATATGCGGTGTATCAGGGCATGCGCGATCCGCTACCGATCGCCTGCAAGACTGCGTTCGCCTGGCTGTCCGCTCTGGATAAGGACAAAGCACAACAAGATAAGGCGATGGAAAAAGCCCGAGACTGCTACGAAGGCAGCGATTGGAAAGACGGAGAGGTGGCTTATGATCCCTATCTGGCGCGGTTTTTCCCGACCTTCGAGGAACTGCGTCAAGCCGACTCCGACATAGGCTTCGAATTTTGGACCGAAACGCTATACGGTCCTATTTTTGATCCTGACCTTATCACCCATTATTCATTCGCAACGGAAGCGCAATCATGACAGCGGCCATCCCGTTAAACCCCGTCGATTTTCCCCTGTCCGGCGTCCGCCTGATCGAAGCCAGCGCCGGAACCGGCAAAACCTATACGATCGCGGCCTTGTATGTACGGCTGATCCTCGGTCACTCCCCGAACAATGCGGCACCGGAACGCCAACTATTGCCGCCGGAAATCCTGGTTGTCACGTTCACCGACCCGGCGACGCAGGAACTCCGGGAGCGTATCCGCGACCGCCTGAGCCAGACGGCGCGCTTTTTCCGCAAAAAATCCGTCAAAACGGACCCCTTTCTGGAAGCCGTACGCGCGGATTTCCCCGAAACCGCGTGGCCTGCCTGCGCCCATCGCCTGGAACTGGCCGCCAACTGGATGGACGAAGCGGCGATTTATACCATCCACGGCTGGTGCAACAGAATGCTGCAGCAGCATGCGTTTCACAGCGGCAGCCTGTTCCGCCAGGAAGTCAATAACGACGACACGGAGCTTTTGCACGAAGTTGTCAAGGATTACTGGCGCAACTTTTACTATGACGTGGAGGACGATCCGGATATCGTTCAACTTTACAACCATTTCAGCCATCCCGACGCGTTGCTGAATGATCTCAAGGCGCACCTGAACAGCTCGGACCCGATCGACCGCTGCCTGGAGAATCATCCCGATATCAAATCCCTGCTGGCGTCGGTAGATGATGCCAAGCTGCAGGCGCTGAAAGCCCTGAAAGAGCCATGGAACCGCTGGGCAGGTGAAGTAAAAGCCCTAGTTGAAGACGCGGTTAAAAATAAAGTCCTTCCCGCCAAAAACTATAAATCCAACCATGTTCGAGATTGGTTCGACAAAATCACCGCCTGGAGCTCGAACCCTATGGAAGGGACGCTCAATCTCGGCAAAGGCTTCGAAAATCTCTCCCCCAGCGGAATGCAGAGCCTGGCCGACCCTGGCAAAATCCTGCCCATGCATCCCGGCTTCGACGCAATCGCCCTATTACCCCAGCAACTCGCGTCGCTCCCCAAACTGAAAGTCGAGCTGATGAAGCATGCAATTCACTGGATACGGGAACGTTATGACCGCGAAAAGCAGCGCATGGCCCGGATGACTTTCAACGACATGCTGACCCGCCTGGATAACGCGCTGCAAGGACCCAGCGGAGAGTCATTGAAAAAGACGATCCGCCAGCAATACCCGATCGCGCTGATCGACGAATTCCAGGATACCGATCCGATCCAGTACCGGATATTTTCGGCCATCTACCCGGCGGACACCGAAGACGGCGCGGGCTGCTTTATGATCGGCGACCCGAAGCAGGCGATCTATTCGTTCCGCGGCGCCGATATTTACACCTATCTGAAAGCTCACAGGCACACGAAAGGACGCCGTCATACACTGACGACCAATTACCGCTCCACAAACGCCCTGGTCGAGGCCGTCAACCAGGTCTTCCTGTATGCGGACGGCAAACATCCGGCCGGGGTTTTCCGCTTCAGGCGCGAGCAGGAAAATCCCCTGCCTTTCCTCGAAGTCGGCGCAAAGGGGCGAGAAGAGGAATGGCAGATCGATCATCGACTCGCGCCTGCCCTCACATTTTGGCTTTTGAACGAGGGAAAAGCGGTCGGAATGCCGGAGTACCGTGAAAAAATGGCCGAAGCCGCCGCCAGCGAGATCGTCAGGCTGCTGGAGCGCGCCCAGGCTGGGCAGGCCGGATTCCAATCGTCTGCGGACGGCCTTACGCCCTTGAAACCGTCGGACATCGCGATCCTGGTCCGCAGCGGCACCGAAGCCAGAGCGATGCGCAAGGCGCTTTCGAAGCGAAACCTGCGCAGCGTCTATCTTTCCGAGAAAGAGTCGATTTTCAGGACACAGGAAGCCTCCGACCTGCTGATCTGGCTGAAAGCACTAGCCGATCCGCGGAACGAGCGCAAGGTTCGTGCGGCGCTCGGCACCGCCACCTTCGGCTGGCCTTACCGGAAGCTCCATCGACTGGCCCAAAACGAACCGGAGTGGGAACTGCAACTGGACCGCTTTCTTGTCTATCACAAGCGCTGGCGGCAAGACGGCATCCTGCCGGCCTTGCGGCAGCTGATCGACGACTACGGGCTGTACGCGCGGCTCAGTCAGGATACAGAGGGCGAGCGCATCCTGACCAACATGCTGCATCTGGCCGAGCTGATGCAGCAGGCCGGCAGCCAGCTCGAAGGCGAACAGGCGCTGATCCGCTACCTGACCGAGTCGATCGCAAACGGGAGCGGGCGGTTGGGCAACGAAGAGATCATCCGGCTCGAAAGCGACGCCGACCTGATCAAGATCGTCACGATCCACAAATCCAAGGGACTCGAATATCCGCTCGTTTTTCTGCCCTTCATCTGCAGCTACAAGGAAGTCACCGGCAAAGCCTCGCATTACCGCTACCATGACGAACAGGACGACGACCACCGGCTGATCATCGACCTCGACAAGAGCGAGGAGAACAAGCAAAAACACGACGCCGAGCGCCTTCAGGAAGATTTGCGCCTGCTCTATGTCGCGATGACCCGAGCGTGCCATGGCTGCTGGCTGGGCATCGCGCCGGTCAAATCGACCGGCAAGGAGTGTCAGCTGGATAAATCCGCAGTCGGTGCGCTGCTGAACTGGAAATTCGATACGGAGATCGAAAAGCTGGGGACGCAGCTCGCCGAGCTCAAAGGCGATTGCGCGGCGATCGAAATCACCGCACTACCCGCGGCCAGCAATGCGCAGTACATACCTCCGACCGAGTCCGGGCATATTCATCCGGCGCGCACGGTCAAAGCACGGATTCCGTCCGACTGGTGGATCGCCAGCTACAGCGTGCTTTCGACCGAAGACAAACCCCAGGCGGAACAATCCCCTGCCGCCGGCACCCCGAACGAGCCCGAAACGGCAAGGGACGACAAGCGCAGCGACGAAACGGAGCCGGACACGGGACCTGTCGCCGCGACCGGGATTCACGCCTTGCCCCGCGGCGCCGCCCCCGGCGTGCTGATCCACGACCTGCTCGAACGCTGCGCGCGCCTCGGCTTTGCGGAAATTCACGCGAAGCCGGAACTGGCGAGCGAGTGGATACAAGAGCGTTTCGCGGCCAAAGACTGGGCCGGCAAACACGGCGTGGTCGCCTCCGCGTTGTCGGACTGGCTGGCCCTGCCCCTGCTGGAAAGCGCGGACCTCTGCCTGGGCAGGCTGGCGCCGGGCGCCTATCAGCCCGAGCTGGAGTTCCTGATCGGCGCCGAACACGTGGATGCCCAGGCCTTGGACCGCCTCGTAACCCGGCATACTTTTTCCCATGCGCCCCGCCCGGCGCTGCTGCCCGCGCGGGTGAACGGCCTCCTGAAAGGCTTCATCGACCTGGTTTTTGTGCACGAGGGGCGCTATTACGTGGCCGATTATAAATTCAACAGCCTCGGCGGCGGCGATACGGCCTATACGCCGGAAGCCTTGACCGCGGCGATGCTCGCGAAACGCTACGACCTGCAGGCGGCGCTGTACCTGCTCGCCCTGCACCGCCATCTGAAAGCCAGATTAGGGGAAAATTACGACTATGACGCCCATATCGGCGGCAGCCTCTACCTGTTTCTGCGCGGCTGCCAAAGCCCGACGCGCGGACGCGTGTTCGTGAAGCCGCCCAAAGCGCTGATCGAAGGACTGGACAGACTCTTTACGAAAAGAGGCGCGGCATGAACCCGGATACGTCCGTACTGACGAAAATCGACCGCTGGGTCGAAGCGGGCTGGCTGAGCCAGTTGAACCGCGCCTTCGCGCGTTTCCTGCGGGAACTGGAGCCGAATGCGGACGATGCGCTTCTCTGGGCCGGCGCGCTGGTCAGCCATCAGCTCGACCGGGGCGAGGTGTACCTGGACCTGAAAAGCCTGTCACAGCAGCCCGGCCTGACATTGGCAATCCCGAGCGACGAGGACTGGACTTCCCGCTCCGAATCCGCGAAGGCGGAGCTTGCGGCGCTCAAAACATTGCCCCTGTCGCAATGGCAATCCGATCTCCAGAAATCCAAGCTGGTTTCGACGGGAGAAGGCAATACGCCGCTGGTGCTGGACGGCAGCCGCCTGTATCTGCGTCGCTACTGGCAATATCAACAAACGCTGGACCGGTGCATTCAGGACCGCCTGGCGCCGGCCCGCCTTGACCTGCCCGAAACCTTGCTTGAACAGATAGACGCGCTGTTTCCCGGCAGACCCGAGCAGCCGCAGCCGGACTGGCAGAAAATCGCCTGCGTGCTGGCGCTGCGCTCGCGCTTCGCGATCATTACTGGCGGCCCCGGCACCGGCAAGACCACGACATTGACCAAACTGCTTGCGCTGCTAATCCAGCTTGTAGAAGTCGAATCGCCCGGCGCGCGCAAACCGAATATCCTGCTGGCCGCGCCGACCGGCAAGGCCTCGGCGCGGGTCAGCGAATCGATCGCCAATGCGCTGAAGCAGCTCAATGTTGATGACAACATCAAGGAAAGCATCCCCAAAAAAGCCGGCACGCTGCACCGCCTGCTGGGCAGCCGCCCCGATTCCCGCCGCTTCAAGCATAACCGGCACAACCCGCTCGCCGCGGACATCGTGATCGTTGACGAAGCCTCGATGATCCATCTGGAAATGATGGCCTCCTTGCTCGAAGCGTTGCCGGACAACGCGCAGTTGATCCTGCTCGGCGACAAGGACCAGCTGGCATCCGTCGAAGCCGGCTCGGTGATGGGCGATCTGTGCCGGGACGCCGAAAACGCGGCCTATGATAATGACGCCCGCGCCTGGATCGAAAAATATTCCGGCGAACGGCTCCCGCCCTCGGCAGCTCCGGGCACGCACATCAACCAGCAAACCGTAATGCTGCGTTACAGCCACCGCTTCGGCGAACACAGCGGCATCGGCCGGCTGGCGCGCGCGGTGAATGCGGGCGACAGCATCCAGGCGCAAGCCATCCTGAACGATACGGCCCGCTTCAAGGATCTGCTGCCTGCGACCGCCGCCGACTATCTGCGGCTCAGAACCCGGCCGGAGCCCGATGCGGCCGACGCCCTGCTGAAAAAACTGGTCACGGCCAATGCCGGTTTCAATGCCGAAGGCAAGCCGAATCCCGGTCAAGGCTACGGCTACTACCTGGACGCGATCCGAAACCGCCCGGCCGGCGATCCCGCTTCCTACAATGACTGGGCCGAACGGGTCCTGGCCGCGTTCGACGCCTTCCAGGTGCTCTGCGCGCTGCGGCGCGGCCGCTGGGGGGTGGAAGAAATGAACCGGCGCATTGAAGCCTGGCTGTTTCCGAAGCTGGCGTCGGGGCTTTGGTACGAAGGTCGGCCGGTGATGATCACCCGCAACGACTATAACCTGAGCCTGATGAACGGCGATATCGGCATCGCGCTTTATGATCATACTGGCAAACGGCGGGTAGCTTTTCCCGCCGACGACCCGCTGGCCGAAACCCGAATCCGCTGGCTGTCGCCGATGCGCCTGCCCGATGCGGAAACCGCGTTCGCGATCACGGTGCACAAATCGCAAGGCTCCGAATTCAATCACGTCGTGCTGGCCCTGCCCGAAACCCGAAGCCCGGTTTTGACCCGCGAGCTGATCTACACCGGCATCACCCGGGCCAAGGAAAACTTTACCCTGCTGGAAAGCCGGGAAGGTGTTTTCGATCAGGCCGTCAAGGCGCGGATGAAAAATCCTGTAGACTCCGGCTGAATAAACTTCGCCGGACAGGGCATGTTGCTCCGTCGCAGAGTTTCCACACGCTTTGGGCTAGCGGCAGCCTCAAAACGAAGGAGACGGGATTGCAAATCCCGTCCCGCTTAGTCGATGCCGTGTTTGCGGATGTCCGCCTGGTTTTTGGTTTCGTCCCATTCGAATTTCATGACAAATACGCCTGCATAATCACCTGCGTTTTAGCTGGAGCGGCGACGACATTATGCAGCCTGCCTGGAATCAGCCGCGGTCGCATACCGATACAGCGTTTTGGGTTCTATATCAACCCTGCCGTCGTTAAATTCCAAACATTCCCACTCCGGATTTATACGCGCCGTCGACAACGCATCCGGGGCCACATAAGCGCCGATCAATTCATGCAAATCGGCCTGCTTAATCTCCCCGTTCTCAAAAGTCAGCATAAAACGATAACCTTCCAGATGCTCAAAGCGTTTGAGTTTCATGAGTTACTCCAGTGGTTGAATGGCATGGAAATTTTGAGTATCCCACATTTCGATTAATTCATCTTGATGCAACTCCGCCCATTCCCTGACCAACTGGCGGCATTTTTTAGGAATGCTCCCGTCGATGATGTTGAGGTTGATCAACTCCATCACCGCTTCATGCTCGCCGTATTTAATATGGATATGGCGCGGCGGGTGCTCTCGGTCGATCAGATACATTCTGATAAGAATTCCATAGAAGCGGCAAATTTCGGGCATTGCGGTTTTCCGTCATTCTTTTGGCGTCATAAATACCGCTGCATGACCGCCTGTTTTCTGGACGGGGCGGCGGCGCTGGTTTGTTCGAGTTGTTCGATTTCGGCGAGGAAACGCTGTTGTTCGGACAACGGAGGTAACGGCACTTTGAGGTGGCGCATTTTAGTGGCATTGATGCTGTTTTGGCCTGTGGGTTCAAAACTCAAAGCCAACAATAATTCCTTTAGGTTATCCTGATTCATCATTCCTATTGCAGAGGGATATAGAAAACCCGGATTGTCCGGGTTTCCGCAACATTGGAAACTTTACGTTCCGGAGCTATTGGTCACTGGATTATAGCGCATTCCCCCTGATGCCGCGCCGGATACCCACAGGGCACAAGTGCGCCACGCTTATCCGGCCTACGGAATTTCATATCGCCTTGGCAAAACCCAAGGTCCTGCCGAGAAAAAAAATCTCAATGCTTCAGCATCTTAACCGCGAAAACGACCCAACGCCTCCGAAAGTGATTGAATTTACAAAAGCGAATGAGCCAGAATACCTGCCATCGCAGTCCACTTTACGGCATGACGAAACACAATCTGCATACGAGAAGCCCATGAAAGAGATCATTCGAGGAATCAGACGCCATCATCTGCAACGACTGAAAAAAACCCGCGCCTTCGATCATGCGATCGGCGCAAGCCGGCATGGCGATTCGGCCACGCTGGGCCGGCATGTGAATGCGCCCGCCAAGTGCAGTTGCTGGATGTGCGGCAATCCCAGGCGTTATTTCGACGAGAAAAGCCGGCAGGAACGTATCCAGGATGAAAAGTTTGCCGCCGACTCTGCAATGATGGGCGCGGTGAACTTTGATGAAAGAACTCTGTAGGGTGCGGTGAGGCACGAACCGCACCGATCGCGAACGATACCCTAAAGGGCACTTGGTGCGGTTCCCTCCGTTCACCGCACCCAACGAGATCTTGGCATGAAAATAGGAAGCAAAAAATAAATTTAGGAAACTACGAAATGAATGACTTTATAACCGAAGAAGAAAAAAACAGCCTGTCTGCAGAAAAAAATTTAACTCAAGAAAGCCCCACTCCAGCACCTACCCAACCCAAGCCAGCCCAATTCAAAACAGGAACTAACGAGGCATTTCGTGGCCTTGGAGCACTTGAACCCTATCAACGCTGGTCTATGTTTGACGTAATGAAAGATGAAGCCCAAAAAGGTCGTGCCACTCGGCTTGTTACAACTATCTGGAATCTTCACGGTTCGCCAGATGAAAATGGTCGTCACGAGGCTATATATCGTGACGAGCACGATGGAACGTATTGGTACCGAGTAGGGAAGCCAATCCCAGGCGAAAGTAATAACTGGACTGCTCACTGGGATAACCTGGAGTTAGCGCTCAACCAAGGGATACCTATCAAGGGAATACTCAAAGATGGGGCCAGCAGGAATTGCAGCCCAGACCACACCTTCGACTGCGGTCCCGCACGCTATGAGCAGGATGATAAGGCTCTTTGGCTGCAACTTAAACCTGGCCCTTTCGGCATAGGGTGTGATGTCAATACCATAGATATCCACTCGATTACGACTGACAAAACATTAGGCAAAGAGATTGAACCAAAAAACACAGAAGTAAGCAAACTCATGACAAATAAAACATCTCTAAATCAAATTCTGTTTGGTCCTCCGGGCACAGGAAAAACCTATGCCACGATCGATGCCGCGCTTGAAATTGTTGATCCGGAGTTTTTGGCCAAACATCCAGAAGTATCCGGTTCGGATTGGAAAACTCAATGTGCGCGAAGGGATAAGTTAAAACAGCGTTATGATGCTTTGGTAAAGGAAGGTCTAATCCGCTTTGTAACGTTCCACCAGAGTTTCAGCTATGAAGACTTTGTGGAAGGGTTGCGGGCAGAAACCAATGACGAAAATCAGTTAGAGTATTTGGTTGAGCCCGGTATATTTAAGCGCTTATGCGATAATGCCAGAACGCAAGGTGTTCAGCCTGAGCTTGGCATCCGTAGGGACCCCATTATCTGGAAGATTTCTATCAATGGTACTGGGCAAAATCCGACAAAGACATACTGTTTTAATCATGGCGAGGCGCGGATTGGATGGGGCCAAACTGGTGACTTACGCGAGTCATATACCCCAAACGATTATTACAATGATCTGAGCGCAAAAAACCAAGGAACATTAAAGTACTTTTCCGAGAAAATAGAGAAAGGTGACATTCTGGTATGCATCCATTCAGCGGAAACAATCGCTGGCGTGGGTGTGGTGACAGGAGAATACTATTACGAGCAAAATGTACCAAGTGAAGTCGATCGTAAAAACTACAACCATGTTCTGCCTGTGAACTGGCTGTATCGGGATTTACAACTTCCGATAGACCCACTTAACGACGGTAAACGATTTACCCAACAGACGGTGTACCCGTTGCGGTTGAAATGGGGAGATCTCTTATCTCACATTGAAAAATTCGGTGTTAATCCGGCCGTATCCGGGGTGGTGACCGATGTGCATAAACCTCACGTTTTAATTATTGACGAGATTAACCGGGGTAATATTTCACGTATTTTCGGCGAGCTCATAACTTTAATCGAACCATCTAAACGAGAAGGAGCCGATGAAGCTCTTAAAATCACTTTACCTTACTCCAAGAATCCCTTCAGTGTTCCATCCAACGTTTACCTGATCGGCACGATGAACACGGCCGACCGCTCGCTGGCCGGTTTGGATATCGCCTTGCGTCGCCGCTTTACCTTCAAGGAAATGCCTCCCAAACCGGAATTGCTCGATGACATCGTAATTGAGGGAGGGAATGACGAAGTGAACATCGGACAGATGCTACGCAAAATGAACGAGCGCATCGAAGTACTGCTGGACCGCGACCATTGTTTGGGTCATGCTTATTTCATGTCCTTGAAAAAGAACAAGTCCATGGAAAAACTGTCTTTCATTTTCCGCCAGCAAATCCTGCCTCTTCTGGAGGAGTATTTCTTCGAAGACTGGGAGAGGATTGCCTGGGTTTTGAATGATCACAAAAAAACCGATGGGCAAAAGTTTTTGCAAAAAGCATCGTCTGACCCTAAGAGCTTATTTGGCGACGACTTCACGGGGAACGTGCAGGATAGGCGCTGGCATATCAATGAGGATGCATTCGGCAAGATTGAAAGCTATCGCGGAATTCTCGGAGCGCTCGAATGACACCCATCGTCGTGCGCGAATATGCGCGGCTCACGACCGATGACTCGATAGAAACCAGCCTGGACCGAGCCTGCATCCCTCAATCGGCGTTCGATTGGCTGTGCCGACTGTCCGCCGGTTTCAGAACAAACGGCGCCTCGCTGCTGCATCTGGAGAATCGCCAGTGGCTGCGCCTGGACAATTTTGTCGGGATCGTGGAGACGCCGTGCGGCACGTTGTTGGAAATCCTGCCCAAACATACCGAGGCCTCCGGCGAAGCCGCCATCGAGGCCTCCCGCAAATTGTTGATCAAGATGCTGGAGGTGGCGCTCGATCTGCCGGCGCGCACCACCGAGAAAACCCATATCCAGACCTATCGCCATCCCCTGCTGGAATGGGTGATGAAAGAATTCGTGCTGGCCCTGGATCACTTGCTGAAACGCGGTTTGCGCTTCGATTACCGCCGCGTCGAGGAAGAACAGCGCTACCTGCGCGGCCGGCTGGACATGAACAAACAGTTGCGCCAGCCGCCGGGGCGCGCGCATATTTTCAATATCCGCCATGACCTGTTTCTGGCGGACCGCCCCGAGAACCGCCTGCTCAAGTCGGCCCTGATGCGTATCTGCGGCTTGACCCAGGAGGCCGATACCTGGCGGCTCTCCCACGAACTGGCCGGATTAGTGGCCGAAATCCCCGATAGTCAGAACATCGCCGCCGATTTTCGCCAGTGGCGAAGCGACCGTCTGATGGCGCATTACCAGCCGGTGCGCCCATGGTGCGAACTGGTGCTGGGCCAGCACATGCCGTTGGCGATGCGCGGAAAAACGCACGGCATCAGCTTGCTGTTCCCGATGGAAAAATTGTTCGAGCGTTATGTGGAAGTCAAATTGCGCCAGCGGCTTCCCGCTCAATATACTCTGAAAGCGCAAGCAGCTAGTCAATCGCTTTGCATCCATCAAGACAAAAACCTATTCCAGTTGCGGCCCGATTTTCTGATTCAAAGCCGTCAGAAAACCGTGTTGGTGCTGGACACCAAATGGAAACTCCTCTCGGCTGCGGATAGCGAGAATAAATACGGCCTGAGCCAGAGCGATTTCTACCAGATGTTTGCCTATGGGCATAACTATCTGCCTGGCGAGGGCGACATGATCCTGATTTATCCGAAAACCGAGAATTTTCCGGAGACCTTGCAGCCATTCAAGTTTTCAGAAAAATTGCGTTTATGGGTAACACCGTTCGATCTCGAAAAGGGCGAAATGCATTGGCCGAATGACATAAAAGCAAGCCTCTTCAATCCGTTACGGATTGCGGGATAACAAGACCTTTAACCGAAGATCGACTTTTTGGGGTTGCTATTATCCTTTATTTATGTAGCACGCGGCACTAGAAACCATTCAAGGCCATCATGAGCCTATGAGTAAACCTGGATCGGGATTTACTTTCTTGCCGTTACGGGAATTGGCAAGAGCTTTAGCTGTAATGGTTTCAAGCCGCTCCGGCGTGTACGGAATCCCTTCGCCACGATCAAGCTGGTCGTCGCCGATCTGCACGGCCGCCCGAAGCGCCGCCAGTTTTTCATCCTCTTCCCGCATCCGGCGAATGGCGTCACGGACGACTTCGGAAGCGTTGCTGTAAAAGCCTGTGCCGACCTTGCTTTGAAGATATTGCTCCATTTCGGCCGATAAGTTGATGTGCATGGTAAACCTCTATAATATACAAGATATTTACATAAAACATACATGATAAGTAGAGCCTTTGACAAGGGATTTCTCGATTTGTCATTTAATATTACTTGTGTAGATCTTGGTCAGAACCAAGACACGGCCGAAGGAAACGCTCGATGCCTTGATCGAAGACGCCAGCAATTAGGACTCTCATGGGTCAGGCTGTTGACAGCCCCGCGTATATTTTCAGTTTTGATTCAGCAAACTGATGTAACGTTAACCAATTTTTCAATTTTATCTTAGTGTCATGGAAAACCTTAAACGCCTGACCGTTCCTTGTCCAGCCCTGACGAATTCGCTATTTTTAATCCTGTTTTGCAATACCGCGTTGTGGCACGAACTCTTTAAGATCAAAGGCGGCCTATCCCTCGACACGCTCTTGTTCTATGCGCCATTTTTCCTGGTGTTAACGCTGCTGTTAAAATTGTTTTTCACGCTCTTCCGGCTGAAATATCTGTTTAAGGGCGTTCTGGTTTTATTTTTATTCGCCTCTGCAGCGATCGATTACTTCATGGTCAACTATGGAGTCGTGATTGACAAAAGCATGCTGCAAAACGCGCTGGAAACCAATACCGGTGAAGCATTCGAACTGCTGAATTGGAAGATGCTGGGGTATTTGATCGTGCTAGGCGGCATTCCCGCAGCTTTGATTGTGCGGACGAAGATCGCCTACCAACCTTTGCCACGACAATTATTGAACAATCTCAGAACCTTACTCGTTTGCGCGGCTTTGATCGGGGGACTCGGCTATTTCTTTTACGGCGATTACACGTCGATTTATCGAAACCACCGTGAACTGCGCTACTTGATTAACCCGGTCAATTTGGTGGATTCTTCGGTTTCCAATCTGAAACGCAAACTGAAAGGCCAACACGCGCTGATTCCGCTGGGCGCTGATGCAAAAATTACCGCCAACCCGAATCCATCCGGTAAAAAAAATCTGACCGTACTGGTCCTCGGCGAAACGGCGAGGGCGGCAAATTTTGCCTTGGACGGCTATCCTCGGCCAACGGACCCTTATTTGAGCCAACAACAGGTATTGAGTTTTACCAACGTGCATTCTTGCGGCACCGCGACCGCGGCATCCGTTCCTTGCATGTTTTCCAACCAGGGCCACGACCATTACGATCCGGCAAAAGCCCAATATACCGAAAACGTCTTGGATGTCTTGAGCCATGCCGGGGTCAAAGTGTTATGGCGCAATAATAACGACGGCTGCAAAGGCGTCTGCAAGCGGGTGGCGAGCGAGGATATTTCGCATTTAAAACTCGCCAACTTATGCAACGCGGAGGATTGCTACGATGAAGCGCTGCTGTATCAACTGCAGGCCTATGTGGATAAATTAACCAGCCATGGTGTGATCGTGCTGCATCAAAAAGGCAGCCACGGGCCGGGTTATAACCTGCGTCATCCGGCCAATTTCACCGTTTTTAAACCCGAATGCGAGCAGGACAATTTAAACGATTGCAGCCATCAGGAAGTGGTTAACGCCTACGATAACACCATTGCCTATACCGATTATTTTCTAGCCAAGGTCATCGAATTTTTAAAGAAAAATTCGGCTAAATACGATACCGCGATGCTCTATGTATCCGATCACGGCGAATCGCTCGGTGAAAATAATGTCTTTCTACACGGCCTGCCCTACTTTATCGCGCCGGACGAACAGAAGCATGTGCCATTGATCACCTGGTTTTCACAGGATTTTATTCGGGATCATAAAATCGATTCGGCGTGTTTGCGGCAGCATAAAGACAGCCCTTATAGCCACGACAACTTGTTTCACTCCTTATTGGGCTTAATGGGAGTGCATACGCAGGTTTATGATGCCAAGCTGGATATTTTTGCCACGTGTAAAGCGTAAACACCTGCCGCGGTGAATAGATAGACTCATCGCGACTATTCGACAGGCGCCTCGACCGTCACGACATCGCCGATTTCCTTGCCGCTCAGCGTCCAGGCAATCGGCAAACCCTTCAAGATATGAAGCGGTGACCGCTTCTTACTCTCGATCATCCAATTTCTGATCCGCTTCTTCCTCGCAAGACGAAAACGGGGGTCAGCCAAGGCCTCTCCTTGCTCCCAATAGCTTGACAAGACCTAACCAAAATCCCTCCGCTTACGCCGAAACAGGGGCAGCCCTTTCATCTGGACTAATGCGCTATCCCGCCGATTTTTATCCTGTAAATTGAGCCTAAGCGCAGTCAGAATGCGTGGTCACCCGAATGCAGGCAATCTCAAGGCAAATCAATGTACATGTATTGTACAATAATATCTTGACAAAAAATCGCAGCCCGGTAAACTTTCATTTACAGAATATAAATTTTCGACCCTTATATTGCCGAATTGTCGCCGCTTTTATTTTCTGTAGTGCTTGGCACTTAATATCCTCCCCTCAAGCCTCCCTTTCCCCCAAAGGGAGATTTTTTGCAGACGGTTGAAACATGTTGACGACGCCATCGATAAGCCTGACAATCCTGAAAAAATGTGTCGAGATGAATTTCTACCTATCCGTCATCGTGCTGATAGCGTCCGGCATCCTGTCGCTCTCGGATAACGGCTCGATCTTCGAGTTTCATACCGATCTTTATGGACCACTGGCAAATAATCTGCGCATGATGCTGGTTTATCTGGCTTTGACGGAAATTTTTCTGTGTATCGGCTGCTTTTTTTCAGGCAATACCCATTATTTTATGCTGGTCGGTTTATCTCTGACGCTGATGTCCGGGTCTTTACAGGTTTACAGCTTGATCAACGCTATTGAAGTGGATCCCAATTTATCGCTTTTTTTCGCCTATACCGGCGTATCCCATCTTGCTTTCGGCCTTTCGGCACATCTGCTGAGAGCGAATCGCCCGCACATCCAAACAAGATCCCCCCGGTCTTCGTAAATCCCGTTCGCTCATGCGATATAACCTGGATCGATTCAAGATGAATATTTTTTGGCTGCTAGCTTTTTTACTCGCGAGCTGCACAGGCTTGCCGAAAGGACTGAAACCTGTGGAAGACTTTGATGCAAACCGTTATGTGGGCACCTGGTATGAAATAGCCCGTCTGGAACAGAGCTTTGAAAAAGGCCTGGACAATATTTCGGCCCAATACACGCTCGCGAAGGACGGCGGCATCGAAGTCCTGAATCAGGGCCGGAATCAGGAAACCGGGAAATGGAAAAAGGCCGAGGGCAAGGCGTATTTTATCGACCAGCCGACGGTAGGCCGGCTCAAGGTCTCGTTCTTTGGACCCTTTTACGGCAGCTACAACATCATCGCGCTGGACAAGCAAAACTACCAATATTCGATGGTGACCGGACCGAACAGATCCTATCTGTGGATTTTGGCCAGAACCAAGACCCTACCAAAGGAAACTCTCGACGCTTTAATCGAGAACGCCAAAAGACAGGGATTTGAAACCGACAAATTGATTATGGTTAAGCAGGTTGAATAACCACGGGTGCGCACCGCGCACCACTGACAATGTCCGAAATGCTCATGCGCATTTACGGCACGGGACAATTGCCATAAATGCGAGCGAGTCTGGATTTAAGCACCGAAGAAGGTGCGCAGTGCGCACCCTACGCGGCTGATCAATAATTCCGCTGCACCGAAAACTTAGCCAGCTGAATCAAGGCGTCCTTGTATTCGGATTCCGACAGCACTTCTAGCGCATCGATCGCTTTTTCGGCTTCTTCGTCGGCGCGCCGCTCGGTGTAAGCGATTGCCTGGGTGCGCTGCACGACCGCATAGACTTCGTTGAACGCCTCGCGGTCGCCGTTCTGGATCGCGTCGATCACGATTTTCGCATCGGCCTGGTTGCCTTTTTGAATCGCATAGATCAACGGCAGCGTCGGCTTGCCTTCGGCCAGATCGTCGCCGAGATTCTTGCCGAGCTCTTCTTTGGTGGCCTTGTAATCGAGCGCGTCGTCGATCAATTGAAACGCGATACCCAAATGCTGGCCGTATTTCGCCAGCCCTTCTTCGGTCGCGGAAGACACGCCGGAGACCACCGCGCCAAGACGCATCGCGGCGCTGAACAGGATCGCGGTCTTGCGCGATATAACTTCGAGATATTTGGCTTCGGTCGTTTCCGGGTTGTTGCAGTTCAACAGCTGCAACACCTCGCCCTCGGCGATCAACGTCGTGGTTTTCGAGAGGATTTCCATCACCCGCATGTTGCCGGTGCGCACCATCATTTCGAAGGCGCGGGAATACAGATAGTCGCCGACCAGCACGCTGGCCGCGTTGCCCCAGACCGCATTGGCCGATTCCTTGCCGCGCCGCAGGTCGGATTCGTCGACCACGTCGTCATGCAGCAAGGTTGCGGTGTGAATGAACTCGATCACCGCCGCCAGGATCAGATGCTTGTCGTCGACCTTGCCGAGCGCCTTCGACGCGAGCAACAGCAGCATCGGCCGGAGGCGTTTGCCGCCGTTGCCGACGATATAATGCCCCATCTGATTGATCAGCACGACATCTGAACTGAGCTCGTCGATGATCAGTTGGTCAACAGCTCTGGCTTCGGATTTCGTTAAATTTTTGATCGATTCGAAGTCGATCGGCGCCGTTGGACTCGGGTCGATGTGTGTTTGCAATGCCATGCTAATCAGTATAAAAAATAGGATTGTTTTTGATCGTAAAGCCGCAAATCCGCTGCATACTATCTGCTCATATCTCCTTAATGAACAGCAAACTCCCCATCCTATTGAATAAAGGCTATTGATGTCAATAGATAATTTTGCTATCTTATTCGGAATAACTTGCAACCTAGCCAAATTTTAGTTGACTAGTCGGCAATTACAAATATAATAGTCTGTTCACTTTTTACAGTAAATGCTTGACGGAGCTTACTCAGATGTATGCGGTAATTCAAACGGGTGGTAAACAGTACCGGGTGGCCGAAGGTACGACCTTAAAAATAGAAAAATTGGAACTTGGTACTGGCGACAGCGTTGAATTCGACAAAGTTCTGTTGATTCAGTCAGGCGATGCAGTCAAAGTTGGCGCGCCTTTCATCGAAGGCGGCAAAGTCTCTGCGACCGTATTGTCGCAAGGCCGCCACAAAAAGATCAAGATCATTAAATTCAGACGGCGTAAGCACCACATGAAACAAATGGGTCATCGCCAATATTACACAGAAGTCCGGATTACCGGCATTTCTGCATAATTCCTAAGAGGTGTTATTGTGGCACATAAGAAAGCGGGTGGTAGTACTCGGAACGGTCGCGACTCAAACGCGAAAAGATTAGGCGTTAAACGTTTTGGCGGCGAAGTCGTCAAAGCCGGAAACATCATCGTTCGTCAACGCGGCACGCATTTCCATGCCGGCGACAACGTAGGTCTCGGCAAGGATCATACCCTGTTCGCGACAGCCGACGGTAAAGTCGTATTCCAGGTTAAAGGCGAGAAAGGCCGTAAGTTTGTCAGCATCGTTGCTGCCTAAGCCTAAACCGATAATCTAGGGCAACTCCGTAAGTCATGTTTCGGGATTTGCGTTTAGCAACCCGGAACTCCCCAAGAAAGCTCCGCAATCCATCGCGGGGCTTTTTTTGTTTTGAACGCAGGCAAACCTGCACGGCATATTTGATCCATGAAATTTGTTGACGAGGCAGAAATACGCGTTGAAGCTGGCGACGGCGGCAACGGCACCATTGGTTTCCGGCGCGAAAAATACATTCCGCTGGGCGGACCCGACGGCGGCGACGGCGGCGACGGCGGCAGCGTCTTTCTAATCGCAGTCGAAAACGTCAATACGCTGGCGGATTTTCGCTATCACGCCGTGCATCGGGCCGAGCGCGGCCAGAACGGCATGAGCCGCAATTGCACCGGCAGAAAAGGGGAGGACCATTATGTCCCGGTTCCTCTGGGCACGCGCATCAGCGACGCCGATACCGGCGAAGTGATGGGCGACTTGACCGAGGTCGGCGAAACCCTGTTGGTCGCGAAAGGCGGCTTTCACGGCCTCGGCAACACGCGCTTCAAAAGCAGTATCAACCGCGCACCGCAAAAGGCCAGCAAAGGCACGCCGGGCGAGCATCGGACGCTGCTTCTCGAAATGACGCTGATCGCCGACGTCGGCCTGCTCGGCATGCCGAACGCCGGCAAATCGAGCCTGATCCGCGCCGTGTCGTCCGCCCGCCCGAAAGTCGCCGACTATCCTTTCACGACCCTGCATCCGAATCTCGGCGTGGTTCGCGTCGACGAGATGCGCAGCTTCGTGATCGCGGACATTCCGGGCGTAATCGAAGGCGCGGCCGACGGCGCGGGTCTCGGCCTGCAATTCCTAAAACACTTGTCGCGTACCGGCCTGCTCCTGCATGTGCTCGATATCGCGCCCTACGAAAGCAGCGACGATCCGGTCAGCTCAGCGCAAAAAATCATTCACGAAGTCGAGCAATGGAGCGACGATCTGGCGGACAAACCGCGCTGGCTGGTACTGAACAAGATCGACATTCTGCCTGCGGACGAAGTCGACGAACACTGCGATGCAATCGTCGAGGCGCTGGACTGGGACGGACCGGTCTTCAAAATCTCGGCGACGAGCGGCGAAGGCACGCGCGAGTTGATGTTCGCGATCATGGACTTTTTAGAACAAGAGCGGCGCAAAGACAGTGAAGAGGAATGATTTTTCGCATGTTAAACGGATCGTCGTCAAAATCGGCAGTTCGCTGCTGACCAAAGGCGGCAAAGGCCTCGATCAAGCCGCGATTGCCGGCTGGGTCGCGCAAATGGCCGGTTTGCGCCGGCAGTCTATCGACGTGGTGCTGGTCTCCTCCGGCTCGGTCGCCGAAGGCATGTGCCGCCTGGGCCTGAAAACCCGCCCGACCACGCTGCACGAATTGCAGGCCTCGGCCGCGGTCGGCCAGATGGGGCTGGTGCGCGTATTCGACGACAACTTTCAACAGCACGACCTGCATGCCGCGCAGGTGCTGCTGACCCACGACGACCTCTCCGACCGCCGGCGTTATTTGAACGCGCGCAGCACCCTGCTGACGCTGCTCGATTTCGGCGTGGTGCCGGTGATCAACGAAAACGACACGGTCGCGACCGAGGAAATCCGCTTCGGCGATAACGATACGCTGGCCGCACTGGTCGCGAACCTGGTCGAAGCCGAACTCCTGATCATCCTGACCGATCAGCAAGGCCTTTTCACCGGCGACCCGACCGTCTACCCCGACGCGACGCTGGTTTCGGAAATCCGCGCGAACGATCCGAACCTCGATCAAATGGCCGGCGCAAGCCGCAGCGGCCTCGGACGCGGCGGCATGTCCACGAAAGTGCGCGCCGCACGCCTAGCGTCGCGCTCGGGCGCCGCCACCGTCATTGCGCCCGGCGTCGCCGAAGACGTGATCAGCCGCGTGATGGAAGGCAAAAATATCGGCACCTACTTCATCCCGGACCTGGAACCTCTCGTCGCCAGAAAACGCTGGCTGGCCGGACAACTCCAGATCAAGGGCGAATTAGTGATCGACGCGGGCGCGGTCAAGGTATTGAAAGCCAACGGCAGGAGCCTTCTGGCCGCCGGCGTCAAAGCGGTCTCGGGCCGTTTCGAACGCGGCGAACTGGTCTCCTGCGTCGACGAGGAAGGCAATGAAATCGCGCGCGGACTGACCAATTACGGCAAAACGGATGCAGAACTGATCGCCGGCAAGAACAGCGCGGAATTTGAAAAGATTCTCGGCTATGCCGACGACGCGGAAATGATACACCGCGACAACATGGTGCTGATCTAAGCGGCGCGCCAGCCGGTTACCGAACAAAAAAAAGGCCGAAACTCGAAGAGTTCCGGCCTTTTTTTGGCGTTATCGCCGTTCCGCTTTATTAAGCAAGCGCTTTGACTTTTGCGTTCAGTCTGCTTTTGCCGCGGGCAGCCTTATTCTTATGGATCAGGCCTTTGTTTACAGCGGAGTCGATCACTGGCACCGCCGTGTTGTAAGCGGCTTGCGCTTTTTCCTTGTCGCCCGCGTTAACGGCGGCAATTACTTTTTTGATGAAAGTACGCAAATTGCTGCGTTGTCCTGCGTTGCGAACACGGCTTTTTTCCGCTTGCTTCGCGCGCTTTTTAGCTTGTGCTGTATTAGCCATAGTGTCTCGACTCGTGCAAAAAACAAAATTGAGTTAAATAGACCGATCATTATCATGATAAATGATATGATTGTCAAGGCCTTAACCACAAGAACGGGACACCCTTGAGCAAACAGTTACTGAAATCGACCGCGTCGGTCGGCAGCATGACGCTGATTTCGCGGCTGCTGGGATTTGCCAGAGACATGCTGATCGCACGGCTTTTCGGCGTCGACATCGCAACCGACGCCTTTTTTGCCGCCTTCAAGCTGCCTAACTTCCTGCGCCGCCTGTTCGCCGAAGGCGCCTTCGCGCATGCCTTCGTGCCGGTATTGACCGATTACAAGGAAAACCACGACCCTCAGACGCTGAAGGATTTTATCGCCAAAACCGCCGGCACCTTGGCGTTGATTTTGACCGCGATCACCGCGCTCGGCATCCTCGCTGCGCCGCTCCTGATCACGCTGCTCGCCCCCGGCTTTGCCTGGCACAGCGCGCAGCATGAGCTGGCCGTCGAGTTGTTGCGGATCACCCTGCCTTACCTGTTTTTCATCTCGCTCACCGCGTTCCTCGGCTCGATCCTGAATGTATACGGCAAATTCGCCCTGCCCGCGCTGACGCCGGTCTGGCTGAATATCGCGATGATCGCCGCCGCGATCGAATTGAGCCCGCTGCTGGACGAGCCGATTACCGCGCTGGCCTGGGGCGTATTCGCCGGCGGCATCGTGCAATTGGCTTTTCAACTGCCGGCCGTCCTGCGCCTCGGCCTGTTGCCGAAACTGCGTCCGGGCTTTTCGGACCCCGGCGTCAAAAAAGTGATCGGCTTGATGCTGCCGGCGATGTTCAGCGTTTCGGTCACGCAGATCAACTTGTTATTCGATACGCTGATCGCATCCTTCCTGGCCGCCGGCAGCGTGTCCTGGCTGTATTATTCGGACCGGCTGGTCGAATTTCCGCTCGGCATTTTGGGCGTTGCGGTTTCGACCGCGATTCTGCCGAACTTGTCAAAAACCCATGCCGCGCGCGACTCTGGGGCGTTTTCGGCCGCGCTGGACTGGGGCCTGCGCCTGGTGTTATTGATCGGTCTGCCCGCCTCTATCGGCCTGATCCTGTTGGCCGAGCCGATCCTGTTCACGCTGTTCCAGTACAATGAATTCTCGGTGTCCGACGTGCATTATACGGGGCTTAGCCTGAAAGCCTATTCGGCAGGCCTTCTGGGCTTCATTCTGATCAAAGTGCTCGCGCCCGCGTTTTCCTCGCGCCTAGATGTCAAAACGCCGCTCCGCTACAGCATCTACGCGATGATCGCGAGCATAGCGCTGAACGTGCTGGCGATTCCGCTCGCGCATGCAGGACTCGCGCTGGCGACATCGCTCGGCGCCTTCTTCAACGCCATTTTGCTGTTCAGAAAATTGAGGACCGATCAGATTTACCTGCCCGCGACAGGCTGGCGACTATTTTTGCTGCGCATTCTGCTCGGCACCGGCGTGATGTCGGCCGTGTTATACAGCCAGGTCGAGCCGAACGACTGGATAGCAAGAAGTTCGGGCGAGAGAGCGCTGCATCTTGTCGGATGGATAGCGGCAGGGCTGTCGCTTTACGCGGCGACCTTATGGCTGACTGGCATGCGACTGCCGATGTCGTTGAGAAAAGCGCGCACACTACGGTCGACCCGTTAATTGCGGCGCAGGGTCTTGCGGGCGGGAGCAAGCGTGTAATCGATGAACAAATTCCCGCCGCTCTGCTAGTCTTGATGTGGCATTTGAACGAAAGCTCCCAGCCAAGATGATCATACCCGACTACCGTATCGAACCCGCGGATTTTCACGCCGACAACGACGATTTGCACGCGGTGCGCGATGCGGTGTTCGTGATCGAACAGCGCATACCCGCCGAAATCGAGTGGGACGAACAAGACCCGCATAGCCTGCATCTGATCGCCCGCGATGCGCACCATCAACCCATCGGCACGGGCCGACTTTCGCCCGAAGGCAAGATTGGCCGCCTGGCGGTGCTGAGCGCCTGGCGCAATCAGGGCGTCGGCAAATCGATCATGGCGGCGTTGCTGAATGAGGCGCAAAAGCGCGGCCGGCCGGAAGTCAGTTTAAACGCCCAACTTTCAGCACTGGTTTTTTATGAACGGTTCGGCTTTGTCAAAGCAGGCGAGAGCTTTATCGAAGGCGGCATTCCGCATCAATCGATGCGCCTGAAACTAGAGCCATTGGCAGCGCCTGAGCGGCGAGCCATCAACCCCGGACGGCCATCGGTTGCGGCGACCGAATTCGATCATTTCGACGACGCCTTGGCTGCGACGCTCAACATCATCAAAGACGCTCGCCGCCGCCTCGGCATCTGCACGCCTAACCTGGAATACCCTCTGTACGGGCATCCCGATATCGCCGCCGCCCTCCGGCAATTCGCGATCCAGAGCCAGGACGGCGGCGCCCGCATCATCGTGCAGGATACGACAACGGTTATCGGCCAAGCGCATCCCCTGATTGAACTCGCCCAAAAACTGCCGTCCTCGTTTGAATTTCGCACACCGGTCGAACCCGAAGACCAGCAATACGCATCGGCCTTTATTTTCAATGACCGGGACGGCTATTTGTTCCGGCTGTTCGACGACCGTTACGCCGGCGTCTGGAGTCCCGCCCTGCCGAGCCGCAGCCGCCAGCTTGCCGAAACATTCGACCGATTCTGGCAGCGATGCGAGCCCTGCACCGCGTTCCGGGCGCTGAATATCTAGCATGAGGTCATCGATTTTTTAAGCCGATGACCTCATGCCGAAGCCACAGTTTGCGGTGTTTAAACCGAAACGCCGCCTCAGCCGAATTTTTCCGAAAAAATCCGCTGCTCGGCAATGCCTCTGGCCAATGCGACCTGGGTTGCCGCCGTCACCAGTAACGGCGGGCCGCAAAGGTAGATATCGTAGTCGCCCGGATGATCCTGCAAATAGTGTTGCAAGGCTTCGGCAGGCGTTCCGCTGAATCCGGACCAGTCCGGCTCCGGCTTCCAGACGCACAGCGTCACGCTCAAGCCGGGCAGTTGCTGCTTCAATCGATCCAATTCATCGATATAAAACAGCTCGCTTTCCCGGTTAACGCCGAACAACAGGTGTATGGACCGGTCCTCGCCCCATTCGGCAAGCCGGCGCAGCATCGACAGAAACGGCGCCAGGCCGGTGCCGCCGGCGATAAAGACGGCCGGATTGAGACTATCGGACTGCAAGCCGAAAGCGCCGCTGGGCCCGTAGACCTTCAGAATCTGACCGACCTCCGCGCCCCGGCTGAGATAGCCTGAAAACCGGCCTTCGGGCTGCAGACGAATCAAAAACTCCAGCTCGCCCCGCCAGTTTCCGGTGTTGGCCAGAGAATAGGCGCGGCGGATTCCGGTATCGGGGATTTCCAGTTCCATGCATTGACCCGGTTCAAACTCGACCGCCTTGCCGCCCTCTTCGTCCTGCCAGCTCAGCCTGATCCGCACCGTCCGGTCGGCAATCGTCTTTAGCCCGGTAATCACCGCATTTCGCGCCTCGCAATGGCCGAAATGGATATGCGCATAGTCATAAGGCGCGGTAATCTTAAGGTCGCTTTGGGGATAGGTTCGGCATAAGAGCACATCGCGCCCCGACACGGCCGCTTCGGACAAAACGCCGGCATTGTGCTCGCCTAGCGTGTATTCGCCTTCGGCGCAATGACCCACGCAGGCGCCGCAGCCGCCGTCCCTGCACAGCGACGGCAACAGGATAGCGGCTTGCTCGCCGGCACTCACCACATCGAAGCTGTCGCCACAGCTGAACGTCACCTCGTGCCCGTCGCGGGTGGTCAGCGTAATTTGATGTTCGGACATAATCACTCCCGGTTGTGCGCCGCTCAGGCGGCTTTTTTCATCGCGTCCTGAATATCTTGGGCAGCCGTGCCGGTCGCTTTCAGATCGAACGCTTCACCGAGCTTGGCCAGCAATGCCGGCGTCAAGAAGGCAGGCAGTGTCGACCCGAGCCGGATGCCGCGGATACCGAGCGACAGCAAGGTCAACAGCACCGCCACGGCTTTTTGCTCGAACCAGGAGATCATCAGCGATAACGGTAAGTCGTTGACGCCGCAATCGAAGGCTTTGGCCAGTGCGGACGCCACCTGAATCGCCGAATAAGCATCGTTGCATTGCCCCATGTCCAGCAACCGGGGAATGCCGCCGATGTCGCCGAAATCGTGGCTATTGAAGCGGTACTTGCCGCAGCCCAGCGTCAGGATCACGGTTTCGTCGGGAGCTTGCTCCGCCACTTCGGTAAAGTAGTTGCGACCCGGCGCCGCGCCGTCGCAGCCGCCGATCAGGAAGAAATGCTGGATCGCGCCGGCTTTCACCGCGTCGATCACCTTGTCGGCGACGCCCATGACGGTATCGCGGCCGAAACCGACGGTAATCAGCTGTTCCGGCGCATCCTCGCTAAAGCCCGGCAATGCCAGAGCCGCCTCAATCACCGGCGCAAAATCGCCGCCGACGATATGCCGGACTCCCGGCCAACCGACCGGCCCTGCGGTAAAAATCCGCTGCCGGTAGGCCGGGGACGGTTCCACCAAACAGTTCGAAGTCATCAGAATCGGCCCCGGAAACTGCGTAAAATCTTGATGCTGATTCTGCCAGGCCGTCCCGTAATTGCCGACCAAATGCGGGTAGGCTTTCAATTTCGGATACGCATGCGCCGGCAGCATCTCGCCATGTGTATAGATATTGATCCCCAGCCCCTGGGTTTGCTCCAGCAATTGCGCCAGATCGTGCAAATCGTGGCCGCTGACCAGTATCGCCTTGCCTTTTACCTGGGCGAGGTTGACCGTATTGATCTGCTGCGCGCCAAAGCTGCCGGTATTTGCCGCATCCAGCATCGCCATGACTTTGTAATTCAATTGGCCGATACGCATAGACCAATCCAGCAATTGGTCGGCGTCGCCAGGGTGCGTCGCCAGAAAATCCAGCGCTTCTTCAAATCCTGCGCCAATGTCATCGTCCCGATAACCCAGCATCAACGCATGGTAGGCATAAGCCGCCGCGCCTTTGATGCCGTACAACAGCATTGCCCTAAGGCCGATGATGTCTTCGCCGACTTGTTGCAGTTCGAGATTGATGGCCGCCTCTTGGGCCTGGATCATCAGCCCGGCCAGGGTCGATGCGGGCCGCCATTGACCCGGACCCGTCAGCGCTTCAGCGGCAACACCTTGCTGCTCGGCAAGCGCTTCGTATTGCGCTTTCAGCCGGTCGCGCCACACTGCCGTTTCCTTGATCAACTGCACAAAGCGGCTGGCGTTGAAATTGACGTTGGTCAAGGTGGTGAACAACGCATACAGCATGAAATCGTCGGCTTCGGACGGGTTCTCCCCGAATTGGCGCAAGCGTTTGGCGTATTGGGCGATGCCTTGCAGACCGTAAATCATCAGGTCCTGCAAATCGGCGGTCGTTTCGTCCTTACCGCAAACGCCCTTGACTTCGTGGCAGCCATTGCCGGTGCTTGCGCGCGTGGTTTGTTCGCATTGATAACAAAACATGATATCTCCTTGTTGAATGGATTGATGGCTCGTAGTGGTTGCCAGAATACAAGCGCGCCGCTAAAGTGTCCTTGACTTAAATCAAGCGAGGTTTTATGTCCATCGAGTCCCAAAAACAATTCCGCCAACACTATCTGTTTGCCATGCTGGATGACGCCCAATTGGGCCGCGTGCTGTCGACAGCCCAGCGCATGGCTCTGGCCGAGGATGAACATCTGTTTCATTTCGGCGATCAGGCGCGCTATTTTTATCTGCTGCGCACGGGGCAGATTCAGCTTTACCGGCTATCGCCCGGCGGCGAGGAAAAAGTGATCGAGATCATCCAGCCCGGCCAAACCTTTGCCGAGGCGGTGATGTTTTTTAATATCCACAGTTACCCGGTCAGCGCCAAAGCCGTACTGAACAGCGAGTTATGGCGAATCGACATGGCGGTATTTCTCGGCTTGCTTCAGGAATCCAATGCGCTGTGCCTGCGTTTGCTGGGCGGCATGAGCCGGCGCTTGCACGGCGCGATACAAGACATCGATCAATTGACGCTGCAAAATGCCAGCATGCGGGTCATTCAATTGCTGCTGCAATCGGCTCCCGACCGCACCGCCGGCCGCTACAGCCTGGAATGGGAAACCCCCAAACAAATCCTGGCTTCCCGGCTATCGGTACGCCCAGAGACTTTCTCCCGTATCCTCCAGCAATTAAGCCGTAAGGGCCTGATCTCGGTGCAAGGCAAATCGGTGGAAGTGTTGGATGTAAAGGGTCTGCAGGACGAGCTGGCTTTGGCGGATTGAGCATTAGCGAACAACGCGCTGATCCTCATAAATGAGGTTATGCATCGTCCACGAAAAACGCGAACGGCACGAAAAATTTCATAGCCCAATCCGTTCAACCGTTGTTTTCGGGGGGGTTGTGGCTATTGATCGTGCTGAAGATCGATTCACTTAACGGCGCATCGACATGCCAAAACGCTGTTACCTTTTTATGATCCAGATGCCGCATTTTTTGATAAGCTACGACAATCCAAGACCCCTGTTCCGACCCGAACATTAACCCACAGCCAAGCAAGCACATGCCGCATTCCTCCATCCCCACCCCTAAAGGTCAGCGGTTGCTCGGCCATCTGGCGGAATTCAAGAAAAATCCGCTCGATTGCATGATTCGCTGGCAACGCGAATTTGGCGACATCGTCAATTTCCGGATCCTCTCGCAAAATTTTTATCTGCTGAGCCACCCCGATCTGGTCGAACAGGCGATGACCGAACAGCAGGATGTGTTCGTGAAGATTTACGACCCGCAAAAACCGAAGGGCCTGCAATTGTTTATGGGACAGGGGCTGGTGACCAGCACCGGACCGTTGTGGAATCAGCAGCGGCGCCTGCTGCAGCCGGTGTTTCAGCGGCGGAATATTTTGACCTTACTGCCGGAGATGGAAAAGGCCGGCGCGCAGTTGATCGCACGCTGGCGGCAATTGGCACCCGATACCGAAGTCGACATTTCCGCCGAAATGCTGCATCTGGCGCTGGAAGTATTGACGCGCACGATGTTCAGTACCAGCGTGCTGGACCGGGTTGACGTGATCGCACCGGCGCTGGAGGTGTGTCTGCGTTATGCCGCCGCGACGGTTTTGAATCCCCTCGACCCGCCGTTGTGGGTTCCGACCCGCCGCAACCGCGAATTCAAGCGCGCGCTGGCCGCGCTGGATTCGATCATCTACGGCCTGATCGACGAACGCACGGCGAACCCCGGCCGATATAATGATTTACTGCATCTGTTGCTGACCAGTACGGACCCTGAAACCGGCGCCGGCATGGGCCGGCGGCAACTGCGCGACGAAATGGCGACGCTGTTCGTGGCGGGCCATGAAACCTCGGCGAATGTGCTGACCTGGACACTGTATTATCTGGCCAAACACCCGGAGGTGATGGCCAGACTCAGAGCGGAATTACACCGCGTGTTGAACGGCGGCATTCCAAGCGAAGATCAGCTCGATCAGCTGCCTTACACGAAGGCGGTGCTGTTCGAAGCGATGCGGCTGAAACCCGCCGTCGCGCTGATGATCCGAAAAATCGGTCGCGACACCCGCCTGCAAAACTATCCGCTGAAGGCCGGCAGCCTGGCGATGATCAGCATCTACAACATCCATCACCATCCGGCGCTCTGGGAAAACCCGGAGGCTTTCGACCCGGACCGCTTCCTCGGCCAGAAAGCCTCCAAATATAGGTTCTTACCGTTCGGCATCGGCCCGCGCTTCTGCATCGGCAATCAGTTCGCGACCGTGGAACTGACCCTGCTCTTGGCGATGCTCGCGCAACATTTCGATTTTGCGCTCTGTAGCGACCAGGAACCGGAGCATGACATGGCGGTGACCTTGCGCCCGAAGGGCGGGCTTAGATTAAGGGTGCGGGCTATAAATTAAAGCCTAAGCATCGCCCCCACACTCTCCGTGGCACGGAATACATGCGCCGTAACCCTGCATCGTATAGAAAAACCTCTTGAATCGACCTAAAGCGGTCTCCGGTTGCATGAGGGATCAGCTCTATACGGTTGAGTTCCACCCTTCACCGATATTTTAAAAATTCAGGACTTTTTAAGGGCGGCCATACCTGGCTTGGAAAAATATGTTAGATTAGCGCCGATAACAATAAACTCAACGCATAAGGCTAAATCGATGGATGCAAAATCCTATGACAGGAGAAAAAAAAGGTTCTGGCTGCAAACCGCTGTCTGGTATGTATTCTTGGCGCTAATGACCTATTACTTTTCCGAATTCATGCTGTTTTATCTGCTTTGCGGCATTTATGATGTCAGCCGGAACAGCAATATCGACATGAGGATATTGCAGCGGTATTTTTTGGGCAATGGCGTGCCAACTTGGGCACTCTCCCCCTTCAATATCTTGATGGATCTGCTGACCCTCCCCTATATCAATAAGAAAATCTATCAGCTGCATGATCTGCCGGCGGATTGTCAGCAGGAAATCGAGCATATTTTGGCTGCGGCCAAGTCAGAAAACCTTGTAGATCAGCTGGCTAACCGTGTTGAGAACGTAAAAAGAGGGATGCTGTTTTTTAAATGGTATGGAATCAATCTTCAGAATTCTGTCAGCGTTCCCGCATTTCATCAAGATTATAAATATATTAAAACGATAGGTGTTTCAGTTTTTAATAAAAAAGAGTCCACCGATGAGCATTTTGGGCCGCTACGGGCCACCTTAAGAGTACTCTACAACATCAATGACGTGAAGGACAGCGCTTCGTATATCAAAGTCAGAAAACGGGAAAACCATTGGTGCGATAATAAACTGTTTATTTTTGACGATACGTTATCGCATCAATCCTTTAATCAAACCGATGCCCCGCGTTACTGCCTGTTTGTGGATATAGTCCGGCCGAGTCGATGCCATTCTGTATTGGACAAAGTGGTGGATTTACTCGGGGACATACTGCAAAAATCAAAATTTATCTTTTACGGCAGCTGGGTGCCATTAAGATAGAGTAGCTTCACAGCAGGTTTGAACGATGGAGATGTTCCCTTCAATCAACCCTTGCCGACAAATCGTCCGCAGGATCTGATAGACATTGAGTCGAATAGTAAGATCGCCGAAGCACTTGACGAAAAAGGAGAACAACGAAGAAATTGCCGCTTATGTTCGCGGCAATTTTATAACGCGCAAGGGAATCGCGGCTCCGGCCGCTAGCGCTTCCTGCTTGCAAAAAGCAGGAGCCCGCCGCCGGCCACAACTGCCGCCACACCAGCCCAGACCGGTATATTGACCGTCTGCGTGTCTTTAATTGTCAGCTCGAAAGGGCCAAACTTGGCTTCCTGGGTTTCCCGAGTATAGCTAAAACGACCATACGCCAGCCCCATCAGTCCAGCTATGATCAACACGATTGCCACGATTTTAACTGTGTCCATTTTGTCTCTCCTATCAATAATACCCTTGAGTCAAGCTCAGCGCGGCTCGCCCAACAGTGCCCGGCATAAACCAGGAATCCTAAACGCGTCGAAGCGCAACACTGACAGCTGCCGCCTCGTTGCATAAAGCCATTCAGACACGAAAGGGCTCTGCCGAGGTTACCTTAGCACTTTGCTGTGCCGCTACAGGACACGTCGACCTTGTATAACACGCAGTAGGATCATGACTACCGCGACAACCAATAGAATATGAATGAAACCGCCCAGTGTATACGAGGAGACAAAACCCAGCAGCCAGAGGATAATGAGTACGATAGCTAACGTTTCAAGCATGTGCGCTTCTCCATACAAGTGTGTCAGCAGCGGTAATTTCTTTCTTTAATTGGTTGAGTTCTTGAGATTGTTCGGAGCCAACTGGGCAGAAAGAATTAATCAATTCCATCGAACCTGCTGAAGGCCAACTATTGGCGTTTGCTGTTTGCGGTATTGAAACAATAAAGATCGATGCGAGCGCCGAAATAATTAACATTTTTAAGGAGGATTTATTTTTTTGATAGCCATAACCATTCTCCTAAATAATGCAAAATTACCCACACCGTAAAATATGGCTAATCAAGCTTTAAACAAATTACTTTCTTGCTATAAGCGCTTTGCAACAAGTCAGCAAGTATTGTTTTTTAATGGCTCCAGTTATAGAGTTCACGACAGAAATCTGGATACTATTTAATTTTTTATTAATCAATAAGAACAGATTTTGATTCTTTAGTTCATTGCATTTTCAGCCATTATGGGTTTGGGTTTGCCTAAGACGTGTTGATAAAAAATCACAATTTAACTTGGTTCTGCGGTGAGAGAAGATCAATTCGGCGTCATCGTCAAACTGAAACAATTGACCGGTTCGGAAATCAGCTAAAACCTATATTTTTGGTTATTTGAATGCCTGAAAGTTGCATAAATCCGGATATGCATTTCAAAACATTGGATCATGTCATCAAAGAAACGGCAGTTTCCTACCAAATGACCGTTTACACAAAAATTCTTACACCCTCCATTAGGGTCGGAAATTCAAACTCGCAAGCACAGCTTAGCGTACTATTTTTTCCGAATTCTGCGGTCGCCCCAACCATAACAGATATGCGTTTTTTTAAACCATACAGATTGCTTATATTTAAATCTGTACTTAAAAATTAGGCAATGAACTGAATCTGTTTCGCTTTTTCCTTCGTTAGTAAAGTATTCACCGTCGATCACCTAACGGTTGACGATCATAAATCCTTCCCAGCATCTCATCCCTCCGATGCGGGTTTTTTTTACTAACATCCAGGAGAACTTCATGCCAGCAGTCACCGCACCGGCACATCAAAAAGGCGATTGTTTTGTCGACTTCGAAGAAAAAGTCTTTGAAGACGTCAAAGCAGAGCCAGGCCAGAAAGCCTTAGTCAAATTCCACACCGTCGCTTTCGAAGGTTCAATTGGCTTCGTCAATCTGCTGCAAGCTACCCGTTTGCAACGCAAAGGCTTCGAAACCTCCATCCTGCTCTATGGTCCAGGTGTGACATTGGGTCTGCAACGCGGCTTTCCGCGTTTGGGAGACGAATCTTTCCCGGGCCACCAAAACTACGCTAACCAAATCGCCAAATTCATCGAGGAAGGCGGCAAAGTCTATGCCTGTCGGTTTGCGTTGCAAGCCTTGTACGGTCATGGCGAACCCAGTTTACTGCCGGGTATTCGACCTATCAGCCCATTAGATGTATTAGACATCGTGCTAATCCATCAGCGTGACAACGCCTTTGTTTTGGATACTTGGACGTTGTAAATCCTCTAGCCATCAGCACTCGCCCGAACCCCAGTTCGGGCTTTTTTTGACTCGCAGCAGGAGATTTCGTTTTGACTATCCCCCATATCGTAAGAGCAGCCGCAGTGCAAATGACGCCGGTGTTCGAATCCGCTACAGCCACCGGTGACAAAGTTTGCCAAGCCATCAGTGATGCCGCCGCAAAAGGCGCGCAAATCGTGGTGTTCCCAGAAACCTTCGTGCCTTACTACCCGTATTTTTCCTTCGTATTGCCGCCGGTTGCCGCCGGTCGCGAGCACTTGAAACTGTACGACTATGCCCCGACAGTCCCGGGCCCGGTTACCGATGCCGTCGCGGCACAAGCCAAGGCTCACGACATCGTGGTGGTGTTGGGGGTCAACGAGCGCGACCACGGCAGCTTATATAACACCCAATTGATTTTCGATGAAACCGGCCGTCTGGCGTTGAAACGCCGCAAGATCACCCCGACGTATCACGAACGCATGATCTGGGGCCAGGGCGATGCCTCCGGATTAAAGGTCGTGGAAACTGGCGTTGGCCGCATCGGCGCGTTGGCCTGCTGGGAACATTACAACCCGCTGGCCCGCTACGCTTTGATGGTCCAGCACGAACAAATTCATTGCAGCCAGTTTCCTGGCTCGTTGGTCGGCCCCATCTTTGCCGATCAAATTGAAGTGACGATACGCCACCACGCCTTGGAATCGGGCTGCTTTGTAATCAATGCCACCGGCTGGCTCAGCGACGAGCAAATTGACGCGGTTACCACCGACCCTGGCTTACAAAAAGCCCTGCGCGGTGGTTGTTGCACGGCCATCATCTCGCCGGAAGGCCAGCATGTAATCGAACCCTTGCGCGAAGGCGAAGGCATCCTGATCGCCGATCTGGACATGAATTTAATCACCAAGCGTAAGCGCATGATGGATTCGGTCGGCCATTACGCCCGGCCAGAACTACTAAGCCTGCGCATAGATGACAGACCGGCGGTACCGATGTTCAGTGATATACCAGCCGTTTCATCTCAATCCGTCAAAGAGAGCGACCGCCATGACGCTATCAGCACAAACTAAAGTTGGCCCAGCAGGGCTGATATCGGATCTGCAATCCTTAGGCTTACGCCTGGAAGACAACGAAGTTGGCGTAACTGGCCGTCGAGGCGGCGCCGGCCCTTCCGATCACAAAGCCGTTAGCTTGGCTGGGCGGACCGTGATGATACCGATTGCCACGGTCTCAGCTTGCGAGTCACCGTTCGTCGCCAGCCGGCCGGACGCAAACGGCATCAGCGAGATTCGCCGCAACGGCGTCGTGGTCAGCCACATTGAATTTCCACGCCAACCACGTTTTTACGATTTGCAGACTACCGAAGGCATACCGTATTCGCAGATCGCCACGCTGCATTCGTCGGATGTCTTAGCAACCACACTACTGCAATCCTGTATCCGTTACGGCAACCGCAACACCTCCTGCCAGTTTTGCGCGATAGGTCAGTCACTGTCTGCGGGCAAGACCATATTGCGTAAAACGCCTGAACAACTGGCAGAGGTCGCTAAAGCAGCCGTCGAGTTGGATAACGTCAAACACATGGTAATGACCACCGGCACGCCGAATCTGACTGATAGGGGTGCGGCACTGTTGTGCGAAAGTGCTGAAGCAGTTAAAGCGGTAGTCGATCTACCGATTCAAGGCCAATGCGAGCCGCCGGACGACGACATTTGGTTCGAACGCATGAAAGCTGCCGGCATAGCCAGCTTAGGCATGCATCTTGAAGCCATCACCCCTGAGGTACGCGCCCGAATTATGCCCGGCAAGGCCGGCGTAGTGCTGGAGCGCTACATGGATGCCTTCGACGCTGCGGTCGCGGTGTTCGGTCGCGGCCAGGTCAGCACCTATATCCTGGCCGGTTTGGGTGATACGCCGGACGTGATTCTGTCGGTCTCCGAGCAGTTGATCACAAAAGGCGTTTACCCCTTCGTCGTACCGTTCGTGCCCATTACCGGCACACCATTGGAAAACCATCCGGCGCCGACGCCAGCCTTCATGGCGCAAATCCTGCCGCAATTGGGCGCGATGCTGAAGAAAGCAAACTTGCTATCCCACGACATGAAAGCCGGCTGCGCCAAATGTGGCGCCTGCTCGGCACTTGCCAGCTACGAGGTGTGAGATGTGGATCGATAACTTTAAACCGTTTTTTGCAAACGAATACTTGATCAAATTCGTCACCGAGAATTGGGAGCATAAGCAAATGCTGGCACTGCGCCAGGCCGTGTTCTGTGAGGAACAAGGTATCTTCGCCGGCGACGATCTGGACGACATTGACACCATCGCGACGCCCATCGTCGCCATCGCCTGCGTCGCCGGATTGCCAGATCGCGTAGTCGGCACCGTGCGCATCCATCAGGAAAAACCGGGCATTTGGTGGGGCTCACGATTGGCGGTGGATCAAAATTATCGCAAACAAGGCAGTCTCGGGGCGGCGCTGATCAAACTGGCAGTAACCTCTGCTCACGCCAAGGGCTGCAACACCTTTCTGGCGCAGGTGCAAAGCCGTAACCAATTGCTGTTCCGCCGGCTGCACTGGAAATCCTTGCAGGAAATCTCGGTGCATGGTCGGCCGCATCATCTGATGCAAGCTGACTTAGCTTGGTACCCGCCTTATGCAGACGGTGCTATCGGTTTTGTTACTACTAATCGGATTGCTGCATGACTTGGTTGACTGACTTGACGCTCAGAATCCGCCAAGGCTTAGGACTGGCGCACAAGCGTGATATTTCCTACGTGATGAAGCAATTGCCTCAGGTTCCCCACTGGCATTCCGGCGCTGAGATTGCAGTAGGCGATGACTGCGCCGCCATCCCGGATGGTGACGGCTATCTATTGCTTGCCTCCGAGGGCTACCTGAACGACTTTGTCGCCAGCCAACCCTGGTTTGCCGGGTATTGCGGAGTGATGGTCAACGTCAGCGATATTTATGCAATGGGCGGTCGGCCAATCGCAGTAGTCGATGCAATCTGGAGCGACGGTGAAAACCAAGCCAAACCGATTCTGGAAGGTCTGGCGACCGCTTCGCAAGTATATGGCGTGCCGGTGGTCGGCGGCCATACCAATTTAAGAAACGACGCCCCGCAATTGTCGGTAGCCATCCTGGGTCGAGCCAAACGGCTGCTGAGCAGCTTTGCCGCAAAACCCGAACAGAATCTTTTGGCGGCCATCGATTTGCGCGGCCATTTCCGCGAGCCGTATCTATGGTGGGATGCCAGCACTGGCGCACCACTTGAACGCTTGCGCCAGGATTTAGAGCTATTACCAACACTGGCCGAAACAGATCTATGCGTATCGGCCAAGGATATTAGTAATGCTGGTGTGATCGGTACGCTGTTGATGTTGCTGGAGTGTTCCGGTTTGGGCGGCGTGATTGACATCAACGCCATACCCCGTCCCACCGATATTGATTTGGAAAGATGGTTGCGCTGCTTTCCCAGCTACGGCTTCGTGCTGAGTGTAGACGAGGTTGACAGCGAAGCCGTAATCGAACGGTTTAATCAGCGCGGTATCGCTTGCGCGGCAATCGGTAGGACTGATGACAGCGGTCAGTTACGGCTCAAAGCAGACGACGAAGAACAGCTGCTCTGGGATTTAAACACCGAACCCTTGATTGGCTGCGGCCCTAAATAGAAGGACTCGTCATGCAAAGATTACGAATTGCCATGCCGGCCCATTCCGTTAACCCACGCGGTGGTGTCGTACACGCCATGCAATTGGCAGAGGCGGCCATCGATACTTTCCCCAAGGATCGACTTCCAACTATCGCCCAGCGCTTAAGTGAGGAATTTTCCTGGGCGCAGTCGGCCAACAACCATCTCGACATTTACCGTTCACTCATCAACGCCAAAGGAACTCAATATGCCTGAAATGCGCTTCCGCATCCGCTGGCCGGACCGAACCGAAAGCCTGTGTTATTCGCCGTCACTGGTCATTAAGGATTATTTCCAACCCGGTCACAGTTATCCCTTGCACGAATTCGTCAAGCTCAGCCGCGACGCGCTGGAAATAGCCAGCGAGCGGGTGCGGCAGAAATACGGCTACACCTGCTCCAGCGCGATGAGCCAACTGGCGGAAATCGAAGCCAAGGCCAGCCAATTTTTGGAAAGCAACAATCCTCAGGTAACGGTGACCGAGTTCATCGAATAAGCCAAGACAACGCAGCCACTCAACTCAAACAGCAAAGCCAATAAGAGGACGTCATGAAAGAAAAATCAGAAAACACCCGCCTGCACTATGACACGATTATCGTCGGCGGCGGCCAGGCGGGCTTATCCGTCAGTTATAACCTGCAAAAACACGACATTAACCACATCATCTTCGAAAAAAACCGCATCGGCCACGCCTGGCGCAACGACCGTTGGGACAGCTTTTGTTTGGTCACCCCTAACTGGCAATGCCAACTGCCGGACTTTCCTTATCAGGGCAACGATCCGCAAGGCTTCATGCTGAAAGATGAAATCGTCGAATATGTCGAAGCTTTTGCGAAAAAAGTGAATCCACCCATCATGGAAGGCGTTGCGGTGAATCGCGTCTGGCGTGGCGAGCACGGCCAATTGAATGTCAACACCTCGGCTGGCGAGTTTTCCGCAGACCATTTGGTAGTAGCAACCGGCGGCTACGATATTCCTATTGTGCCCGACTATGCCCACAGCCTGCCCAAGCACATCACACAGATTCATTCTGTCAATTACCGAAATCCCGATCAACTGCCCGACGGTGAAGTGCTAGTGGTCGGCACCGGCCAATCCGGCGTGCAGCTGATGGAGGACCTGCATCTGGCCGGCCGTAAGGTGCATCTTGCGGTTGGTAGCGCACCGCGTTCGCCGCGTATGTATCGAGGCCGCGAGGCCACAGAATGGCTATTCGATCTGGGCTTTTACAAATTGACCGTCGACCGCCATCCTTTGGGCGATGAAGCCAAACACAAAACCAATCATTATCTGACCGGGCGTGGCGGTGGTCACGAAATCGATTTGCGCCAGTTTGCCTTGGAAGGCGTCAAACTTTACGGCAGCATGGCCAACATCGACGGCGACAAATTGGAGTTCTTGCCCGATTTGACCAAAAATCTGGACGACGCCGACGAAATTTACGTCAAAATTCGCAATGATATCGACCGCTACATCACCGAAAACAATATCGACGCACCGGTCGAGCCGCCGTTCCGCAAAGTTTGGGAACCCGAGTTCGATCCCACCAGCATTGACGCCAACGCCGAAAACATCACAAGCATCATCTGGGCAATTGGTTTTAGACCGAACTACCGCTGGATAGAACTGCCGGCCTTCGATGGTCGCGGCTTCCCACAATTTGATCGTGGTATCACCAACGTGGAAGGCCTGTATTTTATTGGTTTGCCCTGGTTGCATACCTGGGGTTCTGGACGGTTCTTGGGGATTGCTGACGATGCACAGCATTTAGCAGAAGTGATTCAGCGCAAATTGGCGGTTAAGGAGGTAGCTTATGAGGTTTAATCGTTGAAGTCAGGCAAAACCCTAAAGGCCGAATACTCAGCGTATTCGGCCTAGCATTGGAAGTCATGCAATGAACATCTTATCCACTGGGATGTATCAAAACTGCTGAAGCTATCGGCGTGGGAAGGCAAGCGCATGGCTTTATAATGGCGATCATCAAAATCGAGTTTTCTGATCGAACCCAAACGAGCTAATGCTCCGCGCAAACGCAAGGATTAACGTGGATAAATACATGAAACACTTATACGAAACCGTCGCGGATACGGTGATTGCGCATATCGAACAGGGTGTTTACAAACCCGGCGAAAAACTGCCGGGTGTTAGAAAGCTGAGTCAACAATTGAGTATCAGTATCTCTACCGCACTGGAAGCCTATCGCATGTTGGAAGACAGCGGCAGGATTCAGGCTCGCTTGCGCTCCGGTTACTATGTCAGCGGCTTTCGCCGGCAGGCGATCGTTGAGCCGGAAATCTCCGATGCGCCGGTCACGCCCGCCAAAGTCACCGGCCAATCGCTGACCCGGCAAATCCTCCGCGCTGCCAAAGACCCGTATCAGATCAACCTGGGCTCGTCGGTGCCGCATGCCGATTTCTTACCCACTCATGCACTGCAACAAGCTACCGGCAAGGTGGCGCGCACCTTTGGTAAACGCTGTTTCGATGCCGACGAGTTGCTAGGCAATCAGGAACTGCGCCGTCAAATCGCCAAGCGTATGGTGGAATTGCAATGTGCCGACAGCCCTGACGACATCGTCGTCACCCACGGCGCGCGTGAGACGGTAAAGCTGGCGTTAATGGCCGTTTGCGAACCTGGCGACTTGATTGCCATTGAGTCGCCAACCTTTTACGGTTTGTTGCAAGTCATCGAATCCTGCGGCATGGAGGCCTTGGAAATCCCCACGCATCCGCGCGACGGATTGTCGCTGGATGCCTTGCAAATGGCCATTGAGCAATGGCCGATCAAAGCCTGTTTGATCGTTTCCAATTACAACAACCCGCTTGGTTCCTGTATGAGCGATCAGCGCAAGCAGGCTTTGGTAGCCTTACTGGAAAAACATGAGATCCCATTGGTCGAGGATGATGTCTACGGCGACCTGGGCTTTGGCTTGCGCCGACCTTCGGTCTGCAAAGCCTGGAGCCGGAACGGCCAGGTATTATATTGCAATTCTTTCGCCAAGACCTTGTCGCCGGGCATCCGTGTCGGTTGGCTGGTGCCGGGCCGCTACAAGGAGAAAGTCGAAAACCTGAAATACATGATGCATCAGGCCGTACCAACCCTGAACCAACTGATAGTAGCGCACATGCTGGAACAAGGTGGTTACGACCGCTATCTACGGCATGTACGCCAAGAATATGCCCACAACGTGGCATTAACCGTGAAGGCCGTTAGCCTGTTGTTCCCCGAAGGCACCCGCGTCACTCAACCGGAGGGCGGCTTTGCATTGTGGGTGGAACTGCCAACTGGCGTTGATGCGATGGAATTGCACCGCCGCGCCAGCCAGGAAAACATCATCATCGCCCCCGGCCCTTTGTTTTCGGCCACGCAAAAGAAATATGGCAACTTCATCCGTTTGAGTTGCGCGGTGCCGTGGAATGACAGGATAGAAAAAGCGTTGAAGAAGCTGGGGGATATTGCCGGGGATTTGCTGGAAGAAAGTCGCCAAAGGGATGTATTAAAACATAGCCTAACTGTCGCTAGAGTTAGCAAAACTGGACGATAAGGTTTCAAATATTTCCATGCGTAAATCGATCAAGCGATGCAGATGTTGTGCGCGCGGTTGCCTAATCGGCACGATCCACTCTTTAACGATACGGCCGGCGGTGCCACCCATCAGGACCATAGGGTGCGCTGAGCATAAGCGAAGCGCACATGTGCGCCTCACGTTGTTCGGCACATCCTGCATGACTTGCCTTAAATTAACGGCTTTGTCTCAGGGTAGGGACTAATCTTTATTGCTTGGTCTCATACTTTATTGTTCGCACAATCGCAGTGGTTCTTCATAATAGAGAGGTGGCTCTGGCGATAAACGCCACTCTATGCCATGAGCCTCTAGTAGCGCGATTAAACGCGCATTTTCTGTACGCAGTTCGACCAAAGAATCAAACTTAGTCGTCGATCCCATATTCGGACAGCAGCCTGCTCATATCATCACCCACACCCCAGCCGATATTCTGACCCTGTGCGCAGACTTGCTCAAGCCGCTCGATAAACGACTGGCATTTCGTCTCTGGTAGAACCATCACATATTTCAATGCTTGCTCGAACATTCGCACCACGGCATCGAAATAACCTTCGTCGTCCATGCCGCAATAACCTAAAAAGACAAAAACTTCCTCGCAATAAAATACTGCCAGTTCAGCCAGCCCTTCAGGCTGCCCCACCGCCTTTTTGTAATCGGTGATTGCCTTTTTGGCCTTGGCTACAGAGATGGTTTGATTGCTGCGCATCACATCAGGGCATATCCAGCGGGAGATGGCCGTCTTATAAGGTTTGAGTACATCATCCCCAAGTCCAAAGCGGGCATGCAGAAAGGTTTGATTGTCCTTGCTAACGGCATACAAGTCATGAACTAAACCGAGCAACCCCACTCGGTCAAAGTCTGACAATTTAGATTTGATGTCGCTCCAGGAAGGCTTGGCTTTTTTGTCTATCTTGTTCATTTTAGAGGGGGGGATAGCATCAGTAGATCATACGCCATGATCAAGCTGTATTATTTTACCGGATCATTTGCATGGCGTGTGGGCCTTGGCGCCCGGTGGTACCGATTTCAGTACTCGATGGCGTTTAATTAAAAGTGGATTTTTCGAGCACTTCCCAAAACCGAACGCCGGTCTAAAGTACGTACAGCGGCAGGAGAGCGTGGGATATGGCAAAGCTTCCGCTCACGCGCCTTGCCTGCATCCCTGTAGGTAACGGCATTATTGGGAACATTTTATCCGCGATGATTCTGATGATGAACATCATGTGGATTACATACATGTGAACCCTCTGAAGCAGCCATGTCAATCGTGTGACTAGCCATATTCCACCTTTATCGATAGGTGGCGAAGGGTCTTTATCCACTCGATTGGGCGATGTTAATTCTTCGGTTGCTGGCGATGAATAACATGCGTCCGATTACGCTACGCTAATCGGACGTGCTGGAAAAATTGGGTTTCCATTCATAACGCGATCATCATAATGCCGGCCTTACGATCCGCCTTTGCGAATCGCTAACTTTTCAACATTAGACATCCTCTGGAAGCTTCGAACGCATCATTTCCCGTCGATCCAACTTTTCTCCATCCACTACAAAGGTGCCATCCCCGATCGCATGAATGGTTCGCTTCTCTTCTCGTTCATCATCAAAGTACGCTTCGACACCTTCTAAAACAATGATGTTGTGCTTTTCGACGATATCAATCACTTTACATTCAATATTTGCCAGGCATTCCTGGATCAAAGGAGCCCCGACATGCTTTCCATTCAGAGGGGTAAGTCCAAACTTTTCAAATTTGTCCGTATCGACACCAGAACACGTTCCAACCCCAACAATTTGATCAAGGAGATCTACCGTTGGTATAGCGATGATGCATTCTTTGGAGTTCCGAAGCGCGTTATAGGAATAATTCCAAGACCCCGTCGTTATCGCAAATCTCGGCGAAAAATCCATGACCATAGTCCAGGAGATGGTCATGATGTTATTTTTCTCTCCATCATTTGTTGTAATCAAAACAACTGGGCCTGGTTCGATCAGCGTGAACGCTTTGCTAATTGGCATTGTCTTCATTGCCGTACTCCTCATCCTGTTTGCAAAAAAAGGTATTGGGCAGTTTACCCCATTTTTAATGCCTGCTTTAGATGGGAGAATCGTAAAATACCAGTAGACTTATTGCGCTATCGCGCGGGCGCAACGTCATTTTTTACCACCTTCATCCTGACAGGAACAATCCCTGTCTTCAACCTTTGGTCCGGCCTATGCTCAAAATCTACAAACGAACCATCCATATCCGTGCATCGGAAAATCCTCAGCAGCGACTTGAATATCAGGTTGAAAAAAATTACCATTCCAGTATTTCCAACATCCTGGCAAGTCCGGCAATGATTGCCGGTGCAGTCGTGGGCACGCTGGTCTTTTCCGTGTTTTTTGCCGTTTTGCTGATTCCGCTGGGAATTGTTGGATTCAAAGCATGGCGTATGCTGAAAACTGCGCAGAAACAAACCAGTCGCGGAACAGAGGGCGAAAGCATTACCGCCGAATACACAGTGCTTTCTGATAACGAAAAGCCATAACCATACCGCCTAAATTTAATCCACAGAAACTGTGGATAAGTCTGTGTCAATCCCATGACAAGTAACAGTAAGTCATTGTCTGAATTGGTGCCAGGTTAGATTGGTTAATTTCGAGACACCCTCATGAATTCCAAAGACTTACAAAAGTTAGTTACATTTGCCATGTCTTATGGCAAATACAAAGGACGAGTCATCGCTGATTTGCCTGGCCATTACCTTAATTGGTTTGCGCGAGAAGGATTTCCTAATGGTGAATTAGGCCGGTTATTGGCCTTGATGCAAGAGATAGATCACAACGGACTGAAACCACTGCTCGATCCTCTAAGAAAGTGAACTATTAGCGCAATCAGCAAAATCTCCACAAACTCTCTATTCGATCTTACCCCCATTAAAGCCATGACCAGGTGGTAGAAAACGGCCAGGAGCCGACTGTCAAAATTGCCAACTGTATGGCTGGTCAATTTTGGAAAGTGGTCCTTCATAATGTTACGTTCTGCCGCACGCATTATTGAAACGCCTTAAAGAAAGCGCGCGTCGGCAAGAAGCGCTTGGTTACGCGGCCTTATGCATCCGCAGCCGGCTTTTCGTGCGAGGCGGCGAGAGCTTCCGGCACGAGGAGACCGAGCAAAGGGCCGGTCATCAGAGTCGTGACGAGCGCCATGAGGACCATCATCGTGAATATCGCTGGAGTAATGATGCCCAGATCGTAGCCGATATTGAGAGCGACGAGTTCGACGAGTCCTCGGGTATTCATCAGCGCCCCGATCGCGAGTGATTCGCGCCACGTTGAGCCCGACCAGCGCGCCGCTCCGGCGCTGCCCACGAACTTCCCGGTGATCGCCACAAGGATGATGACTGCGCAGAGAATCCACGATGCCCAATCGTTGAGCAGGTTGATTTGGGTCCGAAGGCCGCTGAGAGCGAAGAATAGGGGCAGCAGAATGATCGTACTGAAGTTCTCGAGGCGGACCGCGAGAGCCTCACGGAAGGCCGTTTTTTTGGGAATGACGATGCCCGCCAGAAAGGCTCCGAAGAGCGCGTGGATCCCGATGGCCTCCGTCATAAAAGCGGAGAAAAATACCGTGAACAAGACGGCCGCGATAGCCCCCTTTTCGCGAGCGTTCTCGGTGGCGCGGACCTCTATCAAACGTTCCAGGAAGGGCCGGGCCACAAAGAGCATCGCCGCGATATGCAGGCCGCAGAGCGCGGTCACGATCAGGGAGTTGGCGATTGTACCCTCCCGGGAGATCGCTGCTACCACGGCCAGCGCGCACCAGGCGGTCAAATCATCGACCGCTGCGCAGGTGAGCGCGACGGTCCCTAGAGGGGATCGGCTCAAACCTCGCTCGTGGAGCATTCTGGCCAGAACGGGGAACGCCGTGATGCTCATCGCGATGCCCATGAAAAGGCAGAATGGAGTGAAAGGCACCCCGACAGGCGCATAGCCTTTATAAAGGACAAGCGAGAGCAGCGAGCCAAGCAGGAAGGGCAAGATGATGCTCGCGTGAGATATCAGCACGGCTGAACGGACTTTTTTTGTCAGGACTTCGGTATCTAGCTCCATTCCGACGACGAACATGAAGACGATCAATCCGATCTGGCTCAATAGGCCCAGATTCACCAGGGAAGTCGCGGGGAACAGCAAGGCACCGGCGGCAGGCCAGAGCAAGCCCAGTACGGAGGGCCCCAGGAGTATCCCGCCGATGACTTCGCCGATCACCTCGGGCTGGCCGAATTTCCGCATGACTGTTGCGCAGCAGCGGGTGAAGGCGATAATGACCAAAATCTGAAGCAGCAAAACACCGAGCGGGCTGCGCAGATTCCTATAAAGCTCTGCACTCAAGCTGCTTGGAACTGCGGCCGCAACGGTCGTTGGAGTGGGAAGGCTCGGCTGTATAGCCGAGCCAACTAAGAGTATCAGCCACAGCGCCGCCCCGAAGAGGACCAAGCAAAGAGGATAAATGGCGAACCGGCTATCAAGGCGTTTAATTTCTCGATTCATATTCTTCTTTACACATTGGACCGTATAACAAGTCGTATATGGTTTCGGTCTATCATCCCTGATTGCCACTTTCTAGGCAATAAATTCTGGCCAGCAGTCGGCTATGTGGCGGCAAGCAGCCAAACATACGACTAACCGCCAGAGGCCGTTAAGGGTCGCTATGTTGAGCTTAACATAGCGACCCCTATGTGTAGTTGCAAACTATGTGTAGCTTGTTGATCTTTATTGCCTGAGAGATTGAGCGCGACTGGGTTTGAGCCGAGATGCTTTATCCGTAGCTTGACATAGTTTTGCCGAAGTCCTGAAGTGAAAACTCATTCACCTCAGGAGATTGCCATGTATTCTGATCACCATACCAGCAGTTGGCTGCTTGAAAGCCAATTAGCTCCTTTCGTTGATGCTTTTATGCTGCGCTTGTTCGACTGCCGCTATGCATTCAATACCATTAATAATTACCTTGCCGGACTGACCCATTTTGCTCACTGGCTTACCGAGAGCCATATTGATGTCAAAACCATCGACGAAAGGCTAATCCAGCGTTTTCTGGATGATCATCTGCCGAACTGCTGCTGCGAGAAACCGGCATTCTCTGATGCCAAGGATTTACATGCGGCACTGGGCCATTTACTGAGAGTTCTGCGGGTCAACGCCATCATCGCCGATTCATCGATAGGCCAAACGCCCGTAGACGAGGAGCTTCGACGATTCGATGACCACATGAGCCATGTGCGTGGACTCGCTGCCAGAACACGTAAACAGTATCTTGCTGTCGTTCGCTGCCTGCTATTAGCGCAGTTTGCTGATCGAGAGGTCGTGATTGCTGCGATCAAAGCAAACCAGATTCGCCAGTTCATAGCCAGCCAAAGCTCGCAATGTCGTGTGGCGTCCAGTATCGGCGCATCGGTTTCGGCATTACGCAGTTATTTTCGCTATCGCGCTACCCTGGGCGATGCAGTCCATCATTTAATAGGTGCCACCAGTTTTCCGGCCAACTGGCAACAAGCTTCGCTACCGAAAACCCTGACCAAGCACGAAGTTGAACGCTTATTAGGTGCGCTTGCGCAGGATGGCCCGGCGGCGCTCCGAACGGCGGCCATCGTGCATTGCGCATTGGACCTTGGCTTACGCAGTAGCGAGGTCGCTTACCTTGGACTGGATGACATCGATTGGTCTGCGGCGACAATTACACTACGTGGCACCAAGGGTCGACGTGAAGCTATCATGCCCTTACCAGCAGCCACCGGTCAAGCGATTGCCGATTACCTGAAGTATGAACGACCACCCACCAGCAATCGTGCGGTGTTCGTGCGTAACGTGGCGCCACGCGATCAGCCTGTCGGCCCTGATCTGATCCGAAAATCGATCCGTCAGGCTTATGCGCGTGCGGGTTTACCCTATACGCGGTCGCATCTTCTGCGGCATACCATGGCTAGCAGACTCCTGGAGAGTGGTAGTTCCCTCAAAGAAGTCGCGGATGTCTTACGGCATCGGTCACTTAATACCACGCTGGTTTACGCCAAACTCGACAGCCAGAACCTGGCGGCAGTCGCTTTGCCTTGGCCTGGGAGTGCGTCATGAATGCCCCTATCACGATGGCCACCCATGCCGAAAATTACTTGCATGAACGGCGGCGACTAGGCTTTGGCTTGCGCTCGCCTGGCTACTCGATTATCAGTTTTGCTCATTATATTGATGCCTTGAACACCCAAGAACCGCTAACCGTCGAGATGATGGCAGATTGGGCACGACAAGACCAGGGACATAGCGCTGATCCTACCACCTGGGCGAGGCGGTTGAAGCATCTGCGCTCGTTTTGCCGTTACCTGCGACAATTTGAGCCGCGCACCGAGGTGCCCGACGACAGTCTCTTTGGCCGAGTCGGCCAGCGATTAGCGCCGCACATTTATAGCGGGCAGGAGATTATCGACTTGCTGAATGCCGCGCATAACCTGGATTCCTTTATTCCAGGGCTTAGGGGTGCCACTTACGAGACGTTGTTCGGGTTACTCGCGTCCACGGGTCTGCGAATTTCCGAAGCCTTGCATTTACTGGATTCGAATGTCGATCTAAAGGCTGGCATACTCACCATACGGCAAACCAAATTTGCCAAATCACGCTATGTACCGCTCCATCCCAGCACGGTGGATGCATTAAGGCAATACCAATCACTACGAAATCGTCATATCGAGGTGTCCGATGAGACACGATTTTTTGTGGGCGATCGTGGCCGACGGCTAGGACAACCGCTCAGTCAAAGGCAAGTTCATCGCGTATTCATCGCTATACGCAATCACTTGGGCTGGATTAATCGGGGTGCTCACAATGGCCCGCGCATTCACGACTTGCGACATACGTTTATAGTCCGCCGTATACTGCTGTGGCAAACCCAAGGCACGAATGTCGACCAACAGATGCTGGCATTATCTACCTATGTCGGGCATGCCATGGTCACCAATACGTACTGGTATCTCACTGGCATTCCTGAGCTCATGGCCGGGGCGGCCAATCGGTTTGAAGCCTTTGCGCAGCTACCGGAGACAGGCCATGACTAAAACAACAGCACCCCATCCAGTCTCCTTCTCGGCTTTGGTCCAGCAGTTTTTTACCGAATATCTGGTCAATCAACGTGCCATGAGTCCGCGCACGATTGCCTCGTATCGGGATGCCATGTTGCTATTCCTGGATTTCACCCGCCATCACCTGGGTAAAATGCCGACGGCGCTGAATTTAGCGGATATAACGCCGGATTTGATCCTGGCCTTCTTGGACCATTTAGAGCAGCATCGCCACAACGCAGTGCGTAGCCGGAACTTGAGGCTGACCGCCTTACGTGCATTTTTGAAATTCGCCGCCCGACGCGATGTATCGTCATTTTTTGTCATCGAACAGGCGTTGGGTATCCCCATGAAGCGGTTCGAACGCCCCATGTTGGGTTTTCTGAGCCGCGAGGAGATGTTAGCAATCTTGGGCCAACCCGGTGAAACCTGGACATCCCAGCGTGACCATCTGTTGCTGACCCTACTTTACAACACCGGTGCTCGCGTTTCTGAAATCATTGGCGTCAAGGTCGGTGATATCGTCATGGGTGAATCGGCTTGTGTCCATCTGCGCGGCAAGGGCCGTAAGCAGCGTTCAACACCTTTATGGAAAAGCACGATCCAGGAAATTCGAGCTTGGTTAAAGCACAACCCAACGTTAAGCGTTGATTCACCACTGTTACCGAATCGAGATGGCCAGTCAATGTCGCGATTTAACGTCACGCAGCGACTCAATCTTGCAGTCGCGCATGCTGCCCAGACGATGAGCAGTCTTTCCAAACGAAAGATATCGCCACACACCATCCGTCATACCACGGCCATGCATCTACTCCAGTCGGGTGTGGCTTTTAACGTGATTGCCCTATGGCTGGGACATGAGAGCACGACCACTACCCATCGGTACGTAGAGGCCGACTTGGCGATGAAGAATAAAGCGCTGGCAAGGCTCCAATCACCGGAAACAAAAAGTTGCCGTTACCATCCTGATGACGATACATTGATGCAGTTTCTTCAGGCGCTGTAATTATGTGTAGTTGAGGTTTGCCCCAAGTGACAGCACTCAAGGGTGGACCTCAACGGTAAAATTGCATATACACATAGTTTGCCACTACACATAGGGGTCGGTTTCTGCCTATCAATATGTAATCAACAATCCTTAAGGCTATATTTACAGAACTTGCGAGACATGTGACCGATAATTTTGGCAGACATTTTAAAAAACTGGCCGATACAAAACCATCAAATCAACAATCGTTCACTTAGGATTTCGTCAAAAACAACTTCCCTAAATGAAAGTGAATTAGCGGATAATAACACGCCATCGACAACGCAAATCCCAACAGGACATGATTGGTTACGAGCCTGCAATAGAAGTCAAAATGCAACGCCTTTTTGCGAGCCTATCCGAGAAAGATAGGCGCCGCTATGCCGGCATAGAAGCCGCCAAGCTGGGGCATGGCGGCATTGATTATATCGCCCGACTATTTGCCCTGGACCCCAAGACCATCCGCCGGGGCCAGTTGGAACTCGACGCGACCGATGACCCGGCAGCGGATCGGGTCCGAAAAAAAAGGTGGGGGCCGGAAAACGGCGCTTGAGCAATCGGCGCAGTTGGAGACTCACTTTCTCGACCTGTTGGCGGACTTCACCGCCGGCGACCCGATGCGCGAAGGCGTCTTGTGGACGAATCTGTCGTGTGGCGAAATCAGTCGGCGCTTGGGCGCGAAAGCGACGCCGGTCAGCCCGAACACGGTGCGCAAACTGTTGAAAAAACACAAATTAGGTCGGCGTAAAGCGCGCAAGAAAAAGGCGTTGGGGGCTCACCCTGACCGCAATGCCCAGTTCGAAAACATCGCCCGGCTCAAAGACGCGTATCTGAGCGCAGGCGATCCGGTGCTCAGCATCGATACCAAAAAGAAAGAACTGCTGGGCGATTTCGCCCGCGACGGTTACACCTACACGCAGGTGCCGGTCGACACCCTGGACCATGATTTTCCTAGCGTCGGCAACGGAAAATTGATCCCGCATGGGCTCTATGATTTAGCGCGGAACGAAGGCACGATACACCTCAACACCAGCCACGATACCAGCGAATTGTGCTGTGCCAGCATTGCCCAATGGTGGCAACGGCACGGCAACCGGCACTATCCCGAAGCGCGCAGGTTGCTCATCCTCTGCGATGGCGGCGGCAGTAATGCTGCCAATCGCCATGTGTTCAAGGAAGCGTTGCAGGCGCTGGCGACCCAATTGGGGCTGGAAATTCGCATTGCGCATTATCCGCCGTATTGCTCAAAACATAATCCGATTGAACATCGCCTGTTTCCGCACATCACCCGCGCCTGCCAAGGCATCGTCTTTCATTCGCTCGCCATTGCCAAGCAGTTCATGGAACAGGCAAGAACGTCCACCGGACTGAAGGTCACGGTGGAGGTGTTGGCGGGCGTTTATGAGACCGGGAAAAAATGTGCTACGGATTTCCTCGAAAACATCAGGATCGTTTTTGATAAACATCTTCCTCGTTGGAATTATCGGGCTTTTCCGTAGGAGCGTTTCGGGAAGTTATTTTTGAGCAAATCCTTATCGCTTTATTCCACCGTAACCGACTTCGCGAGATTTCTCGGCTGATCCACGTCGGTGCCTTTCAACACCGCGACATGGTAAGCCAGCAACTGCAACGGAATCGTGAATACGATAGGCGCGACTTCGTTTTCGATTTGGGGGACTTTGATGTATTGCACATTGTTGTCATCCGCCGGTACCAGCGTTTCGTCCATGAACACGATCAACTGGCCGCCGCGGGCGCTGACTTCCTGCATGTTCGACTTCAGCTTTTCGAGCAGGCTGTTGTTCGGCGCGACCGTGATCACCGGCATGTCGGCGTCGATCAGAGCCAGGGGGCCGTGTTTCAATTCGCCGGCCGGGTAGGCTTCGGCATGGATATACGATATTTCCTTCAGCTTCAACGCGCCTTCCATCGCGATCGGATATTGCGACCCCCGGCCGAGGAATAGCGCATGTTCCTTTTCGGCGAATTGCTCAGCCAGTTCCTTCACCTGATCGTCCAGTTCAAGGACTTTTTCGATTTTACCGGGCAAGGCGAACAGTTCGGAAGTGATTTTTTCTTCCAGCGCGTTCGGCAGTTGGAAGCGGCGGCCGATCGCGATCACCAGCATCATCAGCGTCGCCAACTGCGTCGTGAAGGCCTTGGTCGAGGCGACGCCGATTTCCGGGCCGGCTCTTGTCATCAGCGCCAGATCCGATTCCCTAACCAACGAGCTTTCCGGCACGTTGCAGATTGCGATTGAATATTTGGCGCCCTGCGTCTTGGCTTCCTGCAGCGCGGCGAGCGTGTCGGCGGTTTCGCCCGATTGCGAGATCGTAATGACCAGCGTGTCCGGCGCCAGCACCGGATGCCGGTAACGGAATTCGCTGGCGACTTCGATGTTGCAAGGCACGCGCGCGAGCCGCTCGAACCAGTAGCGCGCAACCAATCCTGCGTGATAGCTGGTGCCGCAGGCCAGAATCTGCACCGATTTGACCTGATCGAAAATTTCGCTGGCATTATGACCGAATGAATTTTCCTGCAGCCGGTGATTTACGAAGTGTCCTTCCAACGTTTGCGCAATCGCGAAAGGCTGCTCGTAAATTTCTTTCAGCATGTAATGCCGATAATTGCCTTTATCGACCGCATCGGCCTTCAGCTGGCTTTCCTTGATCGGCCGTTCTACGATGTTGTCTTTGGCATCGTAGATGACCAACTGGTCGATTTGCAACGCGGCAATATCGCCGTCTTCGAGAAAGATGAAGCGCTGGGTGACCGGCAACAAGGCGGCCACATCCGAGGCGATGAAATATTCGCCGATGCCGACGCCTATCACCAACGGACTGCCTTTGCGGCAGGCGACCAAGAGGTTCGGATTGGCGGTGCTGATGATGCCGAGCGCATAGGCGCCTTCAAGCTTTTTGACCGTTTGCTTGACCGCGTTCAACAGGCCGTCCGCCGTATCCAGCACGTGATCGATCTCATGCACGATCACTTCGGTGTCGGTTTCGGAGGTGAATTCGTAGCCGAGCTGCTTTTGTGCCCTACGCAGATCTTCGTGGTTTTCGATGATGCCGTTGTGCACGATCGCGACCCGGTTGCGGCTGACATGCGGATGCGCATTCGCGGTGCTCGGTTTGCCGTGCGTGGCCCAACGCGTATGCGCGATACCGATCGAACCGGACACCGGATCGGCCTTGATCAAATCGTCCAAGCCTTGAACCTTACCGACCTCGCGCTTCCGCCGGATGTTCTTGCCGTCGATCACCGCGAGTCCGGCCGAATCATAGCCGCGGTATTCGAGCCGCCGTAAACCTTCGAGTAAGATCGGAACCACGTTCCGCTCTGCGATGCCACCTACGATGCCGCACATATCAATTCTCCTTCTTCGCGGGCCGTTGCCAGCCGGGTACTGAAATCTGTTTCGCCCTAGACAAGGTCAGCTGATTTTCCGGGCTGTCTCGGGTAATCGTCGAACCGGCGCCGATCGTCGCATTGTTGCCGATCGTGACCGGTGCGATCAATTGCGTGTCGGAGCCGATGAAGGCACCGTCGCCGATTACGGTTTTGAATTTATTCACGCCGTCATAATTGCAGGTGATCGTGCCGGCGCCGATATTGACCTTGCTGCCGATCTCGCTGTCGCCGATATAGCTCAGGTGATTGATCTTGGAGCCGTCGGCGACCGTGGCTTTTTTGATCTCGACGAAATTGCCGATATGCACATTTTGCGCCAGGACCGTTTCGGGGCGCAAGCGCGCAAAAGGTCCGACCCGGCTGCCCTGCCCGATCACCGCATTTTCGATCACGCTGTTGACCAGGATTTCGACATTGTCCTCGATCACCGAGTCCTTGATCTGGCAATTCGCACCGATCTTGACGTTGTTGCCGATCCGGATGTTGCCTTCCAGAATCACATTCACGTCGATTTCGATGTCCTGGCCTAACGCCTCGATTTTGCCCCTGAGGTCGAAACGCGCCGGGTCGTAAAGCGTGACGCCTTGGGTCATCAAGGCTTTGGCCTGTTCGGATTGATACACCCGTTCCAAGTGGCTCAATTGGTTGCGGTCGTTCACGCCAAGCACCTCATCCTCGGTTTCCGGCTGGCTGGTCGCGATAGTCACTTGTTCGGCGACGGCCATTTCGATGATGTCGGTCAGATAATATTCGCCTTGGGCGTTATGGTTCTTCAATTGGCCGAGCCACTTTTTCAGCTGCCCGCCCTGCACCGCCATGATGCCGGTGTTCACTTCGCGGATTTGTTTCTCGGCCTCGCCCGCATCTTTTTCTTCGACGATCCGGGTCACAAGGCCCTGATCGTTGCGGACGATTCTGCCGTAACCTTTCGGATTATCCAGCGTGACGGTCAGCAGAGCTAGCGATTTTTCGCTGACAGCCGTAAGCATTCGTTGCACGGTGCATTGTTTCAATAACGGCACATCGCCATACAAAATCAATACGGCGTCATTATCTTGTATTTGATCGCTGACCTGCTGCACCGCATGGCCGGTGCCGAGTTGCTGTTGTTGCTCGAACCAGCCGGCATCGATGTCCTTCAGCGTGTCGAGCACGCGTTCGGCGCCGTGGCCGTAAACGATCAGAATCCGGTTGTTTTCCAGTGCACGGCTCATGTCATAGACATGGCGGAGCAGCGGTTTTCCGGCGATTTTGTGCAGGACTTTCGGCAGTTCCGAACGCATTCGGGTGCCTTTGCCAGCGGCGAGAATGATGGTGGTCAGATTCATTGCAGTTTTCCTACGCGCATCCTCATCGATGAGCGTTGATCATGAAAATAGGATTAGAGATTGAATTTTGGGGCTACGCCCCTTAATTTTGGCGCAGTCACATTAATTTTTCCATAAATTACTGTACGGCATAGGCTCTCGAAATATCCAAGACGGAATGCTCTCTTTGTGGAGCCATGTGGGAAAAGACGGCCAGTTGAAAAATAAAAAAGCCCGATAACGGCATTCGTCGCTATCGGGCTTCTTGTATTCGCGTCAATCGCAGATTACGCGCTTAGCCTAGCCGCCGCGCTTTCTGAGTCTGTCCAGAGTGCGAAGCTGCATGATCGCCTGCGCGAGCTGCGCCTGCGCGGTCGCATAGTCGATCTTGCCGGACTTGTCGGCCAGTGCTTCCTCGGCTCTGGCTTTGGCCTGCAAGGCCGCCGCTTCGTCGATATCCTTCGCGCGGATCGCGGTATCGGCCAGGACCGTAACCAGATGCGGCTGCACTTCCAGGATTCCGCCCGAAATATAGTACGGGAGGCTTTCCTTGTCGCTGATCTTGACTCTGACCTCGCCGGGGTTCAGCCTGGTGATCATCGGCGCGTGCTGCGGCGAGATGCCGACCTCGCCCATTTCGGCCGGTGCGAACACCATTTCCGCCGAGCCGGAGAAGATTTCTTTTTCGGCGCTGACGATATCTACATGTACGGTCATGACCATGATATTTCCTGTAAAAAATTAACCTTTCAGGCTTTTCGCTTTTTCGAGCGCTTCGTCGATCGTGCCGACCATGTAGAACGCCTGTTCAGGAATCGAGTCGTATTCGCCGTCGATGATGCCCTTGAAGCCGGCGATCGTGTCTTTCAACGAAACGTACTTGCCTGGGGAACCGGTGAATACTTCCGCGACGAAGAACGGCTGTGACAGGAAACGCTGAATCTTACGCGCCCGGGCCACGGTCAGCTTGTCTTCTTCCGACAATTCGTCCATACCCAGAATCGCGATGATGTCGCGCAGTTCCTTGTAGCGTTGCAGGATGCTTTGCACCTTACGCGCCACAGTGTAGTGTTCCTGACCGATCACCAATGGGTCCAGCTGACGGCTGGTCGAATCGAGCGGATCGATCGCAGGGTAGATACCCAGTTCGGCGATTTGACGAGACAATACGACCGTCGCGTCCAAATGCGCGAAAGTCGTAGCCGGAGACGGGTCGGTCAAGTCGTCCGCGGGCACGTAAACGGCCTGGATCGAGGTAATCGAACCAGTCTTGGTCGAAGTGATCCGTTCCTGCAACACGCCCATTTCTTCCGCCAGGGTCGGCTGATAACCTACCGCGGACGGCATCCGGCCGAGCAACGCCGAGACTTCGGTACCCGCCAGGGTGTAACGGTAGATGTTGTCGACGAAGAACAAGACGTCACGGCCTTCGTCACGGAAATATTCCGCCATCGTCAAACCGGTCAACGCGACGCGCAGACGGTTTCCGGGCGGCTCGTTCATTTGACCGTAAACCATCGCAACTTTGGATTGTGTCAGGTCTTCCGCATTGATGACGCCGGCTTCCTGCATTTCGTGGTAGAAATCGTTACCTTCACGAGTCCGCTCGCCCACGCCTGCAAATACCGACAAGCCGGAATGCGCGGTCGCAATGTTGTTGATCAACTCCATCATGTTGACGGTCTTGCCGACGCCGGCGCCGCCGAACAAGCCGACCTTACCGCCTTTCGAGAACGGGCAGATCAGGTCGATGACCTTGATGCCGGTTTCCAGCAATTCGTTTCCGGCAGCTTGTTCTGCATAGCTTGGCGCTTCGCGGTGAATGCCCCAGGATGTCTTTTCGCCGATCGGACCTCTTTCGTCGATCGGTTGACCGAGCACGTTCATGATCCGGCCCAGAGTCTCCAAACCGACCGGCACCGAAATCGGCGCTTTGGTATTAGTGACGGCCATACCGCGGCTCAAGCCGTCGGTGCTGCCCATCGCAATCGTTCTGGCCACGCCGTCGCCCAATTGCTGCTGTACTTCCAGCACCAGATCGGCGCCTTGCACATTCAATGCATCATAAACTTTGGGCAGTTCTTCGCGTGAAAATTCCACGTCGACGACCGCGCCGATAATTTGTACGATTTTACCCGAACTCATTGAGTTTTCCTCTTATTTGTCTCGCTTTTTTGGGCTTAAACAGCAGCAGCGCCGCCAACGATTTCTGAAATTTCCTGGGTAATGGCGGCTTGTCTGGCTTTGTTGTAGATCAACTGCAACTCGCCGATCAAGTTCCCGGCATTGTCCGACGCGCTTTTCATTGCGACCATTCTGGCTGCCTGCTCGCAGGCATTGTTTTCGACCAGCCCCTGATAAACCTTCGATTCGATATACCGGCTCAGCAAGTGATCCAGCACGTCCTTCGCATCCGGTTCGTAGATGTAATCCCAATGACCGGTCAGTTTTTCTTCGATCTCATCGGCGACGACCGGCAACAACTTTTCAATGGTCGGACGTTGCGTCATCGTGTTCACGAATTCATTGCTGATCACGTGCAGTTCATCGATCTTGCCTTCATCGTAGGCATCGAGCATGATCTTGATGATGCCGATGATGTCATTCAGATGCGGCGTATCGCCCAGTTTCGAAATCTGGCCGACCAGTTGGACCTTTTTCAGGTTGCTGAAAAATCCGGTCGCCTTGGCGCCGATCGTGCAGACATCGACTTGGATGCCCGCCTTGTCCCATTCGGTCAACTGGGTCAGCGTTCTTCTGAACAGATTCGAATTCAGACCGCCGCAGAGGCCGCGGTCCGAACTGATCACGATCACGCCGATCCGCTTGACGTCGCGCTTGAGCAAATACGAATGCTTGTACTCGGGATTCGCATGCGCCAGATGCTTGATGATCCGGCCAATCCGTTGCGAATAAGGCCGAGTCGCCTGCATTCTGTCTTTGGTCTTACGCATTTTACTCGCGGCGACCATTTCCATCGCGCGGGTGATCTTTTGAGTATTTTTGATACTCGCGATCTTGGTGCGTATTTCTTTGCCGACTGCCATTGGATGCGCCCTTTACCAGCTATGCGTTTTGACGAAAGTTTCGATCGCAGTCTGCAAGCCTTGTTCAATTTCGCCGTTCCAGTCGCCGGTTGCATTGATTTTGTCCATCAGCGCGGCTTGTTCGGTTTTCATGTACAACTGCAGCGCGGATTCGAAAGCCAATACCTTGTTCACTTCGACCGCATCCAGGAAGCCCTGGTTTGCCGCAAACAACGAAACCGCCATTTGTGCGACCGACATCGGTGAATACTGGTTTTGCTTCATCAGTTCGGTCACGCGTTGGCCGCGTTCGATCTGCTTACGAGTGCTTTCGTCAAGGTCCGATGCGAACTGTGCGAATGCCGCCAACTCGCGGTATTGCGCCAAGTCGAGACGGATACCGCCACCAAGCTTCTTGATGATCTTGGTTTGCGCGGCGCCGCCGACCCGGGATACCGACAGACCCGCGTTGACCGCAGGACGGATACCGGAGTTGAACAGGTTGCTTTCCAGGAAGATCTGGCCGTCGGTGATCGAAATCACGTTGGTCGGAACGAACGCGGAGACGTCGCCGCCTTGGGTTTCGATGATCGGCAATGCGGTCAATGAACCGGTCTTGCCTTTGACTTTGCCGCCGGTCAATTTTTCGACTTCGTCCGCGTTGATGCGCGAGGCTCTTTCGAGCAGGCGCGAGTGCAGATAGAATACGTCGCCCGGATATGCTTCACGTCCCGGTGGACGGCGGAGCAGCAGCGAAACTTGGCGGTAGGCCCAGGCTTGTTTGGTCAAGTCGTCATAAATGATCAGCGCGTCTTCGCCGCGGTCTCTGAAGAATTCGCCCATCGCGCAGCCGGTATAGGGCGCAATGAATTGCAATGCGGCCGATTCGGAGGCGGATGCGGCCACGATGATGGTATGATCCATCGCGCCGTGTTCTTCGAGCTTGCGCACCACGTTCGCAATCGACGAACGTTTTTGGCCGATCGCGACATAAATACATTTGATGCCGGTGCCTTTTTGGTTGATGATCGCATCAACCGCAATCGCGGTCTTGCCGGTTTGGCGGTCGCCGATGATCAATTCGCGCTGGCCGCGGCCGACAGGAATCATCGCATCGATCGATTTCAAGCCCAATTGCACAGGCTGGCTGACCGATTGACGCGCAATAACGCCCGGCGCGATTTTTTCGATCGGAGAAGTTTCAGTCGTTTCGATTGCGCCCTTGCCGTCGATCGGTTTACCGAGCGCATCCACGACGCGGCCCAGCAACGCTTCGCCGACCGGCACTTCCAAAATCTTGCCGGTGCATTTGACGGTGTCGCCTTCGGAAATATGCTGATAGGAACCCAACACCACCGCACCGACCGAGTCACGCTCGAGGTTCAGCGCCATGCCGTAGGTATTGCCCGGGAATTCGAGCATTTCGCCCTGCATCGCTTCGGACAAGCCGTGAATTCTGACGATGCCGTCGGTCACGCTGACTACGGTGCCTTCGGTATGCGCTTCAGCGCCGAGATCGAAGCCTTCGATCTTCTTTTTAATTAGATCACTAATTTCAGATGGATTTAATTGCATTTTTTATCACTCTCACTGTAGCGCTTTTTGCATGTGTTGGAGTTGACCTTTAACCGACCCGTCGATCACCTTGTCGCCCGCGCGCACCAGAACGCCGCCGATCAATGATTTGTCGACCGTCACGTTCATATTGACTTTCTTGCCCAGCCGCTTTTCTAATTTAGCGGAGAATTCCTTCCGGCCTTCTTTACTGAACTCATAAGCGGCATAGACGTCAACATCGAGGTAGCCTTCATCCTCTGCCTTGTAGGCTTCGAAAATCTTCGCGATATGAGGAACCAGATTCAGCCGCCGGTTTTGCACGAGCAGCTTCAGAAAGTTGGCGCCTTCGCTGTCGATTTGACCTTCGGAAATCTCCCGCAGCAGGTTCGACAAACTTTCGTTGCTGACCTTGGGATTATTCACGAACACCGCAAGGCTTTGCTCGCTCAAAATAGACGTCAGAAACGCCAGTGTCTTTGACCATTTTCCGGACGAACCCGTCTCTTTGGCACGCTTAAACACAGCCGCGGCATAAGGTCTCGCCAATGTTGCCAATTCGCTCATTATGCTTAACCTTATAGTTTATCGGAGACTTTGCCGATGATGTCCTGATGCTTGGTTTTATCGATTTCCGCACCGAGAATCTGTTCCGCCGCACTGACCGCCAAAGCTGCCACTTCTTTACGCAGGGCTTCCTTGGTTTGTTCGATCTCCTGTTCGATTTGCGCCTTGGCTGCTTGAATGCGGCGCTCGGCTTCCTTACCGGCGTTATCTTTGGACTCTTCGACGATCTCGTTCGCGCGTTTCTGCGCCAGCGTCACGATTTCCGAAGACTGATCCTTCGCTTCCTTGATGATATTTTTGGCTTTCTTTTCGGCCAGCTTCAAGTCTTCCTGGCTTTTATCGGCCGCAGCCAGCCCTTCGGAAATTTTCTTCTTGCGCTCTTCCAGCGAATTAAACAAAGGCGGCCAAATGTACTTCATGGTAAATCCTACCAGAAGTGCAAAGGTGATCATTTGTCCAATCAGAGTAGCATTGATACTCACGATGCGTTCCTCTTGTCGTTTTTTATAAAATGGGTAAGGCTCAACTTAGCCCGCAGCAGCTTGTACGGCTGACAGGAACGGGTTTGCGAAAGTGAAGAACAAAGCCAAACCGACGCCGATCATGGTTACTGCGTCCAACAGACCCGCAACAACGAACATTTTGACTTGCAGCATAGGAACCATTTCCGGTTGACGCGCCGCGCCTTCCAGGAATTTACCGCCCAACAGACCGAAACCGATCGCGGTTCCGAGTGCGCCCATGCCCAATACCAGACCAACCGCAATCGCAGTCATACCCTGTACATCAGCAATCAATTTTGCAATTTCCATGATACCTCCAAAGGTAAAAAGTTATAAGAACAGTTAAAAGTAAAGACTAATGATCTTCGTGCGCCATGCTCAGGTAGACGATCGTCAATACCATGAAAATGAACGCTTGCAGAGTGATGATCAAAATATGGAAAATCGCCCACGGCAGACTCAAGAGCGGCTGCACGTAGCTAGGCAGCAGCGCGATCAGGATGAAGATCAATTCGCCCGCATACAGGTTACCGAATAACCGCAGTGCCAGCGAGATCGGCTTGGCGATTTCCTCAACCAGCTTCAGCAGCAAGTTGAACGGCAACAGCCACGGACCGAAAGGCTGAAACATCAGTTCCTTCGCGAAACCCCAGACGCCCTTGACCTTGATGCTGTAGAAAATGATCAGCAAGAACACCGAAATCGACATCGCAAAGGTCGCATTCAGGTCGGTGCTCGGCACGACTCTGAGATACGGAATGCCCATTGCACCACCGATCAGCGGCAGTATGTCAACCGGGAACAAGTCCATGAAGTTGAACATGAACACCCAGCAGAAAATCGTCAACGCCAACGGCGCGATCAGGGGGCTCTTGCCGTGAAAACTGTCCTTCACCTGTTGGTCGACAAATTCGATCAACATTTCGACAAAGTTCTGCATCGGACCCGGCACGCCGACGGTCGCTTTTTCCGCGGCCGACTTGAAAAACCAGATGAACAATGCGCCGAGCAGGGCTGAAAAAAACAGGGTATCCAGGTGCAAGGTCCAGAATCCTTCGCCTGCACTCAACGGAGTCAAATGGTGGATGATATAGCCGGTTGCCCCTTCAGCCGCGTGCGCTTCGGTTGCCATCGTTCCTCTCTCGTCAAAAAAAATATCAGCGCATCAATAGCGCAAACCAAAAAACCGACAATGCCGTCAGATAACCGACAAGCAACGGTAATAAATCTAAATTAGGGATTTGAAAAATCAGGACGAAAAAAGCCGCCGTTAACAACAGCTTGCCCGCTTCGCCGCTGTAAAATGAAACGACGATCTTGCGCGCTTCCTGCCCGGTCGCCTTTTTAATTCTGTAAGCAAAAAACAGGTTCGGAAAAAATGCCGCCGCCCCGCCCAGAGCCGCAGACAAAGCCGCCATTTTTCCGCTTGCGACGGCGAATCCGGCCGTCATCATTATAATTATCAGAGCTTGATAAAGCACTATCTTGCTGACAGTAGACAATTTTCTATCTGCCACACAACGCTCCTATCAATTTAGCTGTGGAATTATAACGGCCGAAACGTTTTAAATCAAGGCGCAATGCACAACGCTCGCAGCATGCACTGATTATTCGCAGGAACTCAATGCCAGCCGCCATATTGCTTGGTCGGATCGCCGCGAAAACCCGCGGTCATTTTGTTGTCGTCGGGCACGCTACCCATGCCTTGCCCCGCGACGAGAAGATTTCCATGCGTATAGCCGCCGAGCGCCTTGGCTTTTTTCGCGATCGCGGTTGATAATGGATTGATGTCGTATTGGGTCACGGCCGGATGGATCACCGCGGTGATCATCTGCTCGCCGGCTGCCACCGGATAATAAGTCAGCACAACCGGCAGCACGGTCCCTGCGGCTACTTGCACGCGGTAATGCTCGCTGCCTTGCAAGGCGGTTTCGGCGATCACCCCGCCTTGTTCGTCGCTGACCTTGACCGTGCCGGATTTGACTGGCCCTTTATCGTCGAAGACCAAGCCTTCCAGCATCGTCGCCTGCGCGTATTTTTTGACCGACTGCTGGGGAAATGCGCTTTTCGGAGCCTCTTTTCCGCAGCCGGCCGCAAACACTAAGATCGAAAGAGACGCCGCCAGCAACCCCCACTTGAATGATGATGAATTCACGCGCATACGTTAATACCTCTGGGATTCATGAAAACCGGCCGTGATTTTTTCCGATGATTAAAACAGCTTATGCCACCGCCAGCATATTATCCAGCGCCTTTTTCGCCAGCGCCGCCTCTTTCGCCGGCACCGTGATCCGGTTGATCACATGACCCGCGGCCAGATTTTCCATCACCCAGGCCAAATGCTGCGGATCGGTCCGGAACATCGTCGAGCACATGCACAGCATCGGCGACATGAAGTGCACATGCTTGCCCTGCGCCTTGCATTCCTCATTCAGCCGGTTGACCAGATTCAGCTCGGTCGCGACCAGCCAGCGCGTATTCGGCTCGGCTTCGCGCACCGTTTTCAGGATGTATTCGGTCGAGCCGATGTATTCGGATTTCTGGCAGACCTCGAATGAGGCCTCGGGATGCGCAATGACCTTCGTTTCGGGATAGCGTTCCAGGAACTGGTCGATCTGCTCCGGCTTGAACGCCTGATGCACCGAACAATAGCCGTTCCAGAGGATGATCTCGGCGTTTTTGATCTGATCAATGGTCAGGCCTCCGCGCGGTTTATTGAAATCCCAGGCGACCATCTGTTCGAGCGGGATGCCCATCCGGTAGCCGGTATTGCGGCCCAGATGCTGATCCGGGAAGAACAGCACCTTGCTGCGCCGCGCAAAACTCCATTCGAGAATTTTCTGCGCGTTCGATGAGGTGCAGACGATGCCTTCATGCTCGCCGCAAAACGCCTTCAGGTCGGCCGCGGAATTGATGTAGGTGACCGGCGTGACTTCGTTCTCGACGTCGATCACCTCGGTCAGTTCCTGCCAGCATTTCTGCACCTTGATCAGATTGGCCATGTCCGCCATCGAACAGCCGGCCGCAAGATCGGGCAAGATCGAAATCTGCTCGGGACGAGACAATATGTCGGCGACCTCGGCCATGAAATGCACGCCGCAAAACACGATATATTCGGCGTCGGATTCGGCCGCGTTGCGCGACAGCTTCAGCGAGTCGCCGGTAAAATCGGCATGCTTGAACACTTCATCGCGCTGATAATGATGCCCCAGAATCACGCAGCGCTTGCCGAGCTTGGCTTTGGCCGCAACGATGCGCGCATCGCATTCGGCATCACTCAGCAAAGCGTAATCTTCTATCGGAAAAGCAGTAGTTAACATTATTTATCCTGGAAAACAGCACAAACCACTTAATGTGGATTGCAAGCGAAACAGTTCATTTTTGACTCAGTCAAACAAAAACTTAATAAGCTCATCCTGATTGAGCGAAAAGTGTTTGGCGACATCATTCAATACGGCGGACAACGTTTTGACTTTTAGCGGATTATGCTGCGGCACGGTAAGATGATGCTCGCCCTGTTGGTGCGTCGTCAGGCTAATGTGACTGCCGCTTTGGCGACTGATTTGATAACCCACTAGGACCAACCGCCGGGAAAGCTCCAATCCCGTTATATTACAAGGTAATTTCATGCGGAGATGATTTCTTCGCGTACAAAATGCAAACGAATCATTTTCGGCTTATCGGCCGGATCAAAATGACAGCTCACCGCATCGCGCACCTTTTGATGCAGATCGCATAAATCATCGGCATCGGTGAATAGCGAAACATCCCGTGCGTGCGCGGTAAAACCACCCTCCGGCGCCTCTTCGACTAAGAAAATAATTTCGTTCAACCGAGTACCCCTTCGTTGTAAGGTGGATAAGCGCTAGCGCTTATCCACCTTACGAGCTTTTATTTATGAAGCTTTTTCTTTACCCGCCGGCTTGATCAATTTGATGCCCAGTTCGCGCAATTGTTCCTCCGCGACGACGGCCGGCGCGCTGACCAGAGGACAGGCCGCCGACTGGGTTTTCGGGAACGCGATCACGTCACGGATCGAGGTCGAACCGGTCATCAACATGACCAGACGATCCAGGCCGAACGCCAGACCGCCGTGCGGCGGCGCGCCGTATTTCAAGGCATCGAGCAGGAAGCCGAATTTTTCGCGGGCTTCGTCTTCCTTGATGCCGAGAATTTCGAACACGGTCTGCTGCATCGCCGGCCGGTTGATACGGATCGAACCGCCGCCGACTTCGGTGCCGTTCAGCACCAGGTCGTAGGCGCGCGACAAGGCCGTGCCGGGATTCGCCTGCAATTCTTCGATCGAGCAGCTTGGCGCGGTGAACGGGTGATGGATTGCGGCATAGCGGCGGCTTTTTTCGTCCCATGCAAACATCGGAAAGTCGACGACCCAGACCGGTTTCCATTCGCCTTCCAAGAGGCCCAGGTCGTGGCCGAGTTTGACGCGGAGCGCCCCCATCGCTTCGTTCACGATCGTTGCCTTGTCGGCGCCGAAGAAAATCAGGTCGCCGTTTTGCGCGCCGGTTTTCGCGAGCACGCTGTCCCAGACTTCGGCCGGGGCAAACTTCACGATCGGCGATTGCAGGCCGTCAATGCCCGCAGAAAGGTCGTTCACCTTAATATAAGCCAGGCCCTTCGCGCCATAAATGCTGACAAACTTGGTCAGATCCTCGATGTCCTTGCGGCTCAAGTCGCCGCCTTTCGGCAGGCGCATCGCAACGACGCGGCCATCGGGATCGTTGGCCGGCGCCGAGAACACCTTGAAATCGACGGCTTTCATATCGTCGGCGATATCGACCAGTTCCAAAGGAATACGCAGGTCGGGCCGGTCGATTCCGTATTTCGAAATCGCTTCCTGATAGGTCATGCGCGGGAAATGCGCGCCGAGATTCACGCCGATCACTTTCTGGAATAGCTGACGGATCATTTCTTCCATGATCTGCATGATCTCGTTCTCGTCCATGAACGAGGTCTCGATATCGAGCTGGGTGAATTCGGGTTGGCGGTCCGCGCGCAAGTCTTCGTCGCGGAAGCAGCGCACGATCTGGTAATAGCGGTCCATGCCCGCGATCATCAGAATCTGTTTGTACAACTGCGGCGATTGCGGCAGCGCGAAAAACGCATTCTCATGCGTCCGGCTCGGCACGATATAGTCGCGCGCGCCTTCCGGGGTCGCCTTGGTCAGGTACGGGGTTTCGATCTCGAAGAACTCGTGATCGTCCAGGAAATTGCGCAGAACCCTGGAGACGTCGCGGCGCACCTTCATCTTTTCCTGCATCGCAAAACGGCGCAGGTCGATATAGCGGTAGCGCAGGCGCAGCTCCTCGTTGACTTCGATCTCGCTTTCGACCGGGAACGGCGGCGTTTCGGACTCGTTCAGCACGATCAGCTCACTGACCAGCACTTCGACTTCGCCGGTGCCCATGTTCGGATTGATCGTGCCTTCGGGGCGTCCGCGCACGGTGCCGGCCACTTTCAGCACATATTCGCTACGCACATGCTCGGCCAGAGAGAACGCCTCACGCACATCCGGATCGAAGACCACCTGTACCAGACCGGTACGGTCCCTCAAATCGATAAAAATGACCCCGCCGTGGTCACGGCGGCGATGCACCCAACCGCACAATTCAACGGTTTGCCCGGTATGTTGTTTCGTTAATTCCCCGCACTTGTGCGTCCGCATGGTGGTGTTATTCCTGTAAATCCGAAAAAATGATCGATATTAACTGCTTGGCGTGGTTAATTCAAGTCGCGGCCTAATGGCTGCAACTGCCGCTGCAACTGTGCGGCTTGGACGGCTCCGAACTTTCACCGGCAACATTTTTCTTCGCGCCGCTCTTGAAATCGGTTTCGTACCAGCCGCCGCCTTTCAAACGGAAACCGGCCGCCGATATTTTTTTGATCAGATCAGGCTTGCTGCACGCCGGGCAATGCACCAGCGGCTGGTCGCTGAGTTTTTGTAAGGCTTCGTGCTCATGCCCGCAGGATTGACATTTATACTCATAGATTGGCATGGATGACTCCGGTAAGAAAATAATAATCGAGATAGGGATGCTTGCGTTTTTTTCAAGCAGCTACGATAGAATATCAAGTTATTCTACAGAAAACGGCCTTTCAAATGAAGAAATTAACCATCACCCGCCCCGATGACTGGCATTTGCATGTCCGCAACGGCGCGATGCTGAAAGCGGTGCTGCCGCATACCGCCCGGCAATTCGCCCGCGCGATCATCATGCCGAACCTGAAACCGCCGGTCACGACCGTCGAGCAGGCCTTGACCTACCGCCAGGAAATCTTGCTGGCGATCCCGGAAGGGCTCGATTTTACCTCCTTGATGACCTTGTATCTGACCGGCTCGACGCAAACGGAAGAGATCCGGAAAGCCGCCGAATCCGAGCACGTGCATGCGTTCAAGCTCTATCCTGCCGGCGCCACGACCAACTCCGACTCGGGCGTCGCGAACATCGAGGCCGCTTACCCCTTGCTTGAAGAAATGGAAAAACAAGGCATTCCGCTGTTGATCCACGGCGAGGTGACCGACGAGCACTGCGACATCTTCGATCGGGAGCGCGTTTTTCTCGAAACCCAGTTGAGCCGTATCGTCGAGCGTTTCCCGGCGCTGCGCATCGTCGTCGAGCATGTCACTACGCGCGAGGCGGTCGATTTCGTGAAGGCCCAAGGCCCGAACATCGCCGCGACGATCACGCCGCAACACTTATTGTATAACCGCAATGCGATTCTGGCCGGCGGCATCCGCCCGCACCATTACTGCCTGCCGGTGCTGAAGCGCGAGCATCACCGCCAGGCGCTGGTGCAGGCCGCGACCAGCGGCAATCCTAAATTTTTCCTCGGCACCGACAGCGCGCCGCATCTGACCGCATTGAAAGAAAACGCCTGCGGCTGCGCCGGCTGCTTCAGCGCGCCGGTGGCGCTCGAACTTTATGCGGAGGCATTCGAAAAAGCCGATGCGCTGGACAAACTGGAAGGTTTTGCGAGTTTTTACGGCGCCGATTTTTACCGGCTGCCGAGAAACCGGGGCACGATCACGCTCGAAAAAAGGGATTGGCAGGTGCCGGCGTCTTACGCAGACGCTGAGATCGCGATAACGCCTTTGAGGGCGGGAGAAACATTGTCCTGGAAAATGGAGGCAGCGTAGCCCTATTCAATCCGCGACGCCCGAAAGCCGGCTGCTCAAGGCGCCGGCCGCCATGATCATCGGCGACAACACCGGACTGAACGGCGGCGAGTAAGCCAGATCGGCATTCTCCAAATCCTGACAGGTTAATTTGCCGAGCAAGGCGGTCGCCGCAATATCGATCATCTTATCCGCCTTGCCCGGACCGATCACCTGAGCGCCGAGCAGGCGGCCATCCCGGCGATCGGCAATCAATTTCAGATTCAGCTCCCGGCCGCCCGGATAATAACGGGCCCGATCGCCGCGCCTGAGCAACACCGAGACCGGATCAAAACCTTGCGCGCGCGCCGCCTGCTCGGACAAGCCGGTCATTGCGACATTCAGATTGAAGGCCTTGAAAATCGCGGTGCCGAACACGCCCGGAAAATGCGCATTGCCGCCGGCCGCGTTTTCGCCCGCGACCCGTCCCTGCAAATTGGCGATATCGCCAAGCGGCACCCAGGCCGGCTGACCTGTTACCCGGTCGGTGGTCTCGGCGCAGTCACCGGCCGCATAGATTCCCGGAATGTTTGTTTCCATCCGCGCATCGACAGCAATCGCACCGGTCTTGCCGAGCGTAATGCCGGCGGCCCTCGCAAGTTCGGTATTCGGACGCACGCCGATCGCGATCACGACCAGGTCGGTCGGAATGACTTTGCCGGATTCGGTCACAACCGCGATGACCCGGCCGTTTTCATCCTGCAATTTGCTGAGACCATCGCCGAGGATCAATTCGATATCCTGTTCGACCAACTGATCATGCACCAGTTGCGCCATCTCGGGATCAAACTTCGGGAGAACGCGCGGGAATGTCTCGACGATAGTTGTCTTGATATTCAGTTGATGAAAGGCTTCGGCGAGCTCCATGCCGATATAGCCCGCTCCGACGATCACCGCCTTTTGCGGCCGCAGCGTATCGAAAACCGATGTGAACCGGGCCAGATCGCCGATTTTTCTGAGTGTCAGCACGCCGTCGAGATCGATGCCCGCCACCTGAGGCACGATCGGCAACGCGCCGGTGGCCACAATCAGGCGGTCGTAAGCGACGCTTTCTTCGCTTTGATCCTGTAGATTGCGCACCGTCATCCGCCGCTTTGCCGCATCCAAAGCGACGACACGGCGGCCGGTGTGAACCTGAATGCCGTCTTTGGCGAATTCTTCCGGCTTCCTGATCACCAGTTTATTTTGATCCGTAATCGTACCGCCAATCACATACGGAAGCCCGCAAGCCGAATAGGCCACTTCGGCCTCGTCCTGAAAAACGATGATTTCCAGATCGGCGTTCACCCGCTTGGCTTTGGCCGCCGCCTTGGCCCCGGCCGCCACGCCGCCTATGATAACGATGCGCATGTCATTCCCCTTTTCTGATTAAATGACCCGTGGATGAATGCCCAGCCATTCGCCCTGCCCGGCAAAAAATGCCGGCTCGCCGCCGCTGTGCAAAAAAATCACGTTTCCGCATTCATCAAACAAGCCGGCGGTCAACCCTTCCAGATAGCCGGCCATTGCCTTGCCGGTATAAACCGGATCGAGCAAAAGGCCCTCGGAGCGGGCCACGAGCTTGATCGCGTTCGCGCCTTCGGGGCTCGGAATGCCATAGCCCGGCCCGATGAAGCCGCCCTGCACCGGCGCATCCTTGGCCGAGAAGCCAAATTCAGAGCCCAACCATAGCGCCGCTTGATTGGCCAGACGAGCGATCTGCACGCTGGCCTCCGCTGGATCGCGGCTGACGCTGTAGCCGATGATTCGCCAATTTAGATTCAGCAACTTCGTTCCGAGCAGCCAACCCGCATAGGTACCGCCGGAGCCGACCGCGATCACGATCGCATCCGGACTGATTGCGAGTTCCAGGCATTGGCGGTACGCCTCGCACACGGCCAATACGTGACCCAAAACGCCCATCATACAGGCGCCTCCGCGGGGAATCGGATAAGGGCATTTGCCGCTTCTGCGCATTTGGTCCGCGAGGGTTTCGATCGCGGCATCCACGCTTGCTCTGTCATCGTTCTGCGTGAAATGAACCTGCGCATCCAGCATCGTGGTGACGCGATAATTGCCGTCGATGTTCAGCGGCGGCTTACCCCAATAAACAGCGATGCAGTCGAGCCCTGCGAATGCTGCCACGAAGGCGGTCGCACGCACGTGATTGGACTGCACGCCGGCGCCGGTGATCAAGGTATCGGCTTCAACCTGTAGGGCATCGGCCAGCATCACTTCCAGGCCTCTAATTTTATTGCCGCCCAACCCAAAGCCGATCAAATCGTCGCGCTTGACCCAAAGTTTCGGACCGGGCTGCATCGCGGATAAGCGGTTGAAGGACTGCAAAGGCGTAGGATAGACCGCCAGTCTCTGGCGCGGGATTTTCTTTTCGATGTCGCAGGCCACATCGAGACGCCCTGCGGCAGTCATTGGAAGCATCATGATGACGGCCCCGGCAAACGGATTGAATTGACCACCCGCTCGACCATCTCCGCACAATGTCCGGTACAGGCGCCGAGATCGAACAGCGCATCGATCTCGGCGCCTGTCAGCAGTCCAGCAATGGCCTGGTCATTATGCAATGCCTGCTGCAGATGCAGCCCTTGTTCATAAGCGCGCATGGCGATTTCGTAAACCGCTCGGTGCGCGCTTTGCTTGCCGATCTTTTTCGCCAACGCCAGCATCACCTGTTCGCTGTAAATAAGGCCTCGACTGGCGCCGATATTCGCCAGCATGCGCTGCTCGTGCACCTCGAGTTCATTCAAGAGAGTCTTCAACAAGTCCAGCGCCTTGCCGGCCGCCAGCGTGGCGTCCGGAACGATCGTCCACTCGCCCTTCCAGGCGCGGCCGTCGCGCTCATGACTGTGCACCAGATTTTCGGCCATATGCGCGGCATGGTGCCGAACGACTCTGGAGAGTGTGCCGAGATGTTCCGAAATTTCCGGGTTGCGTTTTTGCGGCATCGTGATGCTGCCGACCGCGCCCTCGGTAAAACCTTCGCTGAGTTCGCCGATTTCGGGCCGCTGCAACTGCACGATTTCCTGACCGATGCGATCGCCGGTCGCGGTGATCAGCGCCAGCGTATTCAGCCATTCGGCAAGACGGTCGCGGCTGCTGGTCCAGGAGATCGTGGGGGACTGCAAGCCGAGGCGTTGCAGAAACGCTTGCTGCAACGCCAGCGCTGCCGGTCCTAATGACGACAGGCTGCCGACGCCGCCGGCCAATTGGCCGACGCAGAGCCTCGGGCCGAGCTCGATCAGGCGGCGGCGGTGACGGTCCATTTCGTCCAGCCAGCAGGCGGCCTTGAAACCGAAGGTAATCGGAAGACCCGGCTGCCCATGCGTTCTGCCGCACATAGGCGTATCGCGATGCCGGTCGGCGAGAGCGAGCAAACAATGCTCGATCTCGCCGATCTCCTTGATAAAAAGTTGCCGGACCTGTATCAAGGTCCGCATCGTCTGGGTATCGGTGATATCCTGCACGGTCACGCCATAGCAGATCCATTCGCCGCCTAAGGACCCGAGCCGCGCCTTCAATGCGTTGATGATGCCGAGCAGCGAGTGATTCGTCTTCGCGAAACCTTCGCCGGCCTCACGCAGGAAAGCCTCGTCGATCTCGATATGCTCATGACCTGCTTCAATCTCCCTGGCGGCTTCGGCCGGAATCAGACCGTAATCAGCCTGCACGGCCGCCAATGCCGACATGATTTCGAGCCAGCCCTTGATTTTATTCTGTTCGGCGAATAACGCACGCATCGGCGGCGTGCTCCAGGCCGAGCCGTAAATCGTTGAATCGCTGATATGTACCGAATCGATCATCTTGTCGCCAACGCCTCAGCGAGCCTCAGCAGTTCCTCTTCCTTGTCTTCAAGGTAGGTGCGAAGAATCAGGGCTTGCTCCCGATAACGGGTGAACTGCGCCGAACAGGCATTCAGCATGGCCTCCATGCTGGACATTGAAGTGCCGCCGGCCTCCTGTCGGGATTCAATCGCATGCAAGAGATCGAGCGCTTTTTCGAGTTGCGCGCGAGACAATTCAATGCGCCGTCCCAGTCGCTGCTCGCAGGCGGCGATAATGATTTCGGGAGACAGTACGCTGACACTGTATTGCTGAAACTCGCCGGCGAGGAATCCAACCAGTTGATGCGCCGCACGAAAATCGAGACCGCATTCGAGCACCAGCGTTTCGGCAAGATCGGTCGCGAGCGTCCAACCGGACTCGATAAGTTGCCTGCCTCTGTCGGCTTTGAACCTCAAATGTTCGAGCACCTCGGCCATCAGTTCGCTCACCTCAGTCGCCTGCCGCACCGCTTCGGGCAGTTCGCCATATATCAACAAGCGGTTATCCGGCTGACCGCTCGGCGTTCTGGAACTTGCGGTCACGGTCGCACTAAGACCGATCATCTTGTTCGCGAAGGCCCTGACATGCGTCAACGCGAATGGGTTTTTTTTCTGCGGCATGATTTTGCTCGCGCGCGCATGGCGGTCGTCAAGTTCGATCAATCCGAACTCCTGCGTGCTGAAAATCTGCAGGTCTTCGGCCAGGCGGCTCAACGTGATGCTGCCGGTATTGAGTATCGAGACGCAGTTGATGCACACATCGGCCTGCCACATCGCGTCGCGGGCATGCTCGATCACGCCGGCAAAACCGAGGAGTTGCGCCGCTTGCTGCCGGCCTTGCGGGATCTGCGAACCGTTGGTGCTGCCACAGCCGATCGGACTACAGTTCAGTTGCTTGAACAGCAGATCAAGCCGTTCCAGGTCCCGGATCAAGGGATAGGCAAAGCTCAGCAGATAATGTCCGAGCGTAGTCGGCTGCGCCGCTTGCAGATAGGTATAGTCCGGCATGATCGAAAGCCGGTGGATGGCTGCCTGTTCGACCATCATAGAACCCAGCCCGGCCAGAGCGAGTTCAAAGTCCAGCAAGGCCTTGCGCATCACGATCACAAACGCGGTCGTGATCGCTTCGCGGCGGGCGCGTCCTGCACCGAGCCAGCCGACCGCGCCGGTGCGTTCGGTCAGCCAGGCCTCGCGGTTGGTATAGAGGTCGCCGCACTCGGGGCTAAGCACAAAATCGTCCGGTTTCTGTTGCAGTTCCAGCAATGCCGCCAGCAATGCACGCCCCTCGGCTTCCGGAATCGGCTGTAATTCGAGAGCAACCAGGGTCTGTGCGATATCGGTCATACCCAGCGCATCAAACAGATGCTGTTGATGAGCGAGTTCCGAGGCAAACACCGAATTAACCAATAAATCGGAAGGTGGGCTCTTCAAGCGGGCGCCGATTTCGAGCACGTGTTGCTGGAGTGATTCCGCCGGATGCAGGGCTGTCATGCTGATCTCAACTTTAACAAGATGGATAACTACGGTTTGTCTTGCTCTACCGCATTCGGATCCCAGAAGCCGGTGCGCAACAGCTTTTCGGAAACCCGATTCAACGTATCGAAGCGCAGGCCGTTGCGCAGCGCCTCGACCGCAAGTATCTGATCCGGACTGATATTGCCGAGGCCGACATTCACGCCGAATTTTTCGATGAAATAGACCTGCTGCGCCTTCAGCGGCGCCTCCCAGATCAACGCGTCGATTCTGGAACCGAGCAATTCGACGAGCCTTTCGACCTCGAAACCCTCGACATTGCCCGCGTCATCAAAAACGCCGACGCCCTGGCCGCACTCCCTGCCTTCGAGAATCACCCAGGCCGCCCCCCACTCCAGGTCCTGCAATATCTCGTCCGCGAGTTGATCGACGGTCGGCTGCCGTTTCGGATCTTTTTTGCCGACTTCGGTGATAGGGATCAGACCCGTATTCAACGCGCACTCGATGATGCGCCGCCGTCTGAAGCGCGGAATCGGCAGGGTGCCGTCCGAAATTTCGACCGCCTGAAAACCGAGTTCCTTCGCATGCGTCATGTAGACCCGGCAATGCATCTTCAGCATCGCAACTTCAAGCAGGGTCCCGCCCGGAAAAGTCAGGATATTGTGCTCGGCCAACAGGCGTAATTTTTCCTGCAATCGGGTTTTCTCGACGAAAACCGAGGTGCCGAACGCGAACTTCCAATGATCGATATACGCTTCCGACATCTCCAAAATGCTCTGCGTTTCGAAGAGCCCCTTGCCGACATCCATTACCATCGTACAACCGGTTTTGCGCGGCTTCGCGCACGCCGGCAATGATATGTTCCCAGGCCAGCTCAGACATAGGCCAAATCTCTTGTTAATCGATGCAAGGCTCTTTCGATCATCGGCAGATCGGCACCCCAGGGAACGATCACTCGATTGCCTTCCTGTTCAATATCGTATTCGAGCAAACAACATTTCAGTAGCGTAGGGCATCGATCTGGCGTTGTCAGCATGCGCGGGCACATCTCGACGCGCGGCGGCTCGTCGCCGTAGTAATGCCGGTGAAATTGCAGGCTGCGCTCACAGCCGAGCAAGGTCCAGTTTTCGCGCTCTTTCGGCCGCTCGTCCAAAAAATACACCGGCGCGCCAAGGTCGTTCAATCCGCCCGAACGGCAGGGTACCAGATACGCTTCCGGGGTTACGGTAGCGGCCAGATCGCGCAAATCGATGATGACCGGTTCCAATAATATCGGCGGCAGGTCCGCATAGCTCAAGACGTGTTCCGCCATGTGCAATAATTTGGGCGGATTGGGTGGAACCACCTCGACGACGCGCAGGCGTAGCGGATTCGGATGATGAATGATATTGATATGATCAAACATGCCGATCACGATCGCGGTTTGATCCGGACTCACGCCATGCTTCACGGCGGCCTGAGCCAACGCCGAACGGTTGGCGGGATCGGTATTGGGGGCTTCGATCAAAATACAGTCGTGGGGCAGACCGAGAACTTCAACCTTCTCGACCCGCGAAAACAGGCTATCCGATCCAGCGCGCTGCACTGCCGCAACCGCATACTGTCGATCAGGGCCATGCAATATCACGATATTGGTCCGCCGATAAACCTCCCGGCTTAACAGGTAATCCTGGATGACTTCCGCCGTCATCGCACCGTGATACGGCTGAAAACTGACGCAGCGGTAGGGCAACGGCAACGGCACGAAGTTTTCCCGCTGCTTTAATTGTCCGATTTCAAGAATGCCGCCGTTCTCGTTTGCCATCCATCCCACCTACAATTCGAATTCGCGGGTCTGGTCATCATGACTGAGTTCCCGCCGGTGAATCTGCATCGGGTCCAGACGGCGGATCAGCTCAATCATGTCCGGCTCGGGCATTGGCGTAATCGCCAGATCATCGGCAACCGGAAAATCAAATCCGGTATTCTCGGCGACAAGGGCCGCCGAGGTATCGGGATAAATCGCTTGCAGGCGCGCATGGCCCGTTTCATCGAAATCGAAAACGCCGAGATCGGTCACGATGCAGTCAGGACCTTTACCCCGACGCGGACTGCCGTCAGTTGTGCGATGCCCAACACTGGTCACGAAATCGCAGCGCTCGACCAGCCGGAAGCGACGACGTCCTTGTTGATCTGGGGGCGCACGGTGCGCCGCGGTCCAGATCGTGATATGCTCCGCATCGGCGGAAAGATTGCAGCCGCCGCCTCCGCCCGGCAGCTTTAGCTTCAAATGGCCGGCATCGCCGAGCCGGGTCACGTTCATATTGACCCAACGGTCGATTTGCAGGCCAGACAAAAACATCCGCCCCATCCTGCCGCTTGCCGCCAGATCGAATAGCTCCTCGATATCCAAGTCGCATTCGGCGCCAACACTCATCGCGAAATCGTTCGAGGTCGGCGTCAAAAACAGGGGGCTCGGATTCACCGCATAAGTCGCGCCCGCCACCAACACCAGATTCGGCGCATGGCTGCGCTTGGCCAGGTGCAGCGCGAGTTGTACCTGGGGCGAGCCGAAACCGTGAAACGCGAGGATGCCGTCTTCGATCGTCAATGCGATCTGATAAATCATCAATTCGCCGAGCGTGCAGGTGCGGATTGGCTCAGTCATAGAGGCTCATCCACTGCTCGGCGCTCTCGCGCCATGTTGCCAGTCGGTGCAAGCGCTCACGGCCGCCTATCGCCTCTAGATAAACCTGATGATCGGGACATTGACTAACGAACGGTTTCAGATAGTTTTCCCGAAAAACCTCGGCGCCTTGTCGGGCTTGATCGTAGTAATACTGCGTATGCTGCCGGTCATAGGCATAGTTCGGATAGCATGAGGTCGGGTGCGCGCCATAGCGAACCTCACAGACCGCGGTCACGTAAAAATAAGGGATGGTGACGCCTATTTCTGCGAGTTCTTCATGCGCGATAATTTCCTCGACCGTTACGATCACTTTGCGGGAGGCTTTCGCGAACAGGATATCGGCGACCGGAGGTCCTTCGATGCGCAAATTGCCGTGACGATCCGCGAAATGCGCATGCAGGACCACCACATCGGGCTGCAATGGCGGCACCAGCACGATCTTGTCGCCGGTATAAGGGCAGGTCATCGTTTTGAATTCGGGATGCAGCGCCTCAAAGCTCGTACCCTGCACCGAGCGGATCGGCATGAACGGCAGCCCCGAGATCGCGGCACGCAATTGCTGCACCAAGGTATAACAGCAATTGTCCCTAACCTGGACTTCGCCGGATTCACAGGCGCGCCGGAAATTCGGCGCCATGCCGAAATCCTGCTCGAAACCGACATAGGATTCGCCGCTCGCTGCCACGACGCCGGCGCCGCACAACAGGTCGATATCGATGCCATGGGCGGAGCCGACCACCGTAAGTCCTCTGCGCCCCTGCCGGATCAACTCGCGCAAGGCAGCCATCGGCTCGCGCCAGGACAGGCCGCCACCGACCGCAAGCACATCGCCGTCTTTCACCTGAGCGACGAGTTCGGACAACGTACAACGCTTGTCGGCCTGCGTGAACATGGGCAGCTCCGGTTAAGCCACTCCGAGTTCCTTACGGACGATCTTCGCGCCTTCGACCAGCGCGAGCAGTTTGTCCTGACAGATGTAGCGCTGCAGCAGGATCAGACCGCAATCGGTCGTGACGCCCAATTGCTCAGCCGGCACCACGGTCAGCAACTGCCGAATCTTCGCGGCGACCTGCTCGGCCGTTTCGCAGACGGTGCTTTTGACGTCAATCACGCCGGCCCAGAACATCACGTTTTTCGGAATCGGATGTTCCTTCAGGGGAGGCCCAGGCCTGAATTCTCGAACGGCAGACGGCCGATGCCCTCGATATTGAAGACGTCGATGTTGGCCTGGTAGGATTTCGGCACGACCGACGCGGTCGGATTCGGTTTTTTGGCGTTTTGCGCGCGCTGGGTCAAGTCGAAAACCTCGCCCGCCGATGCCGTTTCATCCGGGTAATAGGCTGGCGTCCTACCCCAGTTGCCCCAACAGATATGGCAGACGATTTTCGCATGTTTGACGCCGGCCACCGCGCGATTGAATGCTTCGATCGCCCAGTCTTCATAGAAATAAGGCCAAGTGAATTCGTCGAGTTGAATATAATCGACGCCCAGTGCATCGACTTCCAGAATATCTTCGTTGATCGCCTTCGCAATATCCATCGCGCGATCACGGCTGTTCGAGTAATGCAGATCGTTCGTACACTGCGCCAGCACTTGCACGCCGGTATATTGCACCTTGACCGGCTTGTCGGTCGCCCGCTTCAACGCGCGGGCCTGCTCGACCATGATCTGGCCACGGCGTTTGATTTCCTGGGTCACGGTCGCCGAATGCAGGCGGCTGTAGATCGGAAAGCCCAAATGGCTGCCTGACAGATCGTAACCGAGCCGATCAAAGTAGTAATACAGCGCCTGATCGGCATAATTGTCGCCGTGCAACCTGCCGTCCGCGATGATGTCTAGGCCTGCCTTCAGTTGATCGGTCACCAGCGCGGCGGTCGCATCCTCGAGTGCTTCCCGGAACAGTGCGTCGGGCGGCTGCCGGTCGCCCTTGAAATGTCTCGCAAACGTTGCGTCCCACCATCTCGGATTCGGATAGTTGCCCACCATGCTGGTTGGAATCAATACTTTATTCGTATTCATAGCTTGCTCCCCAATGTTCACAATGACATTCGATCGCTTACCGCGTTAATAAAGTTAAGAATCCCTATGCCAAATCCGAATGTTACGCCAAGAGACCGTCTTTCAACCTTATCGCAGTTATATTTTTATGTACAACGTATAAATACCTATACAGACTTAACACCGAACATAGCTTCAATTGCCACCGCAGCAGGGACAGCCCTTGCCGTGGGGTTTTTCGAGCGGATGAAAATCACTTGGCCGCTCGCCTATCGGCTGGGCCGCGCGGCTTCCGCATTCGGAACACACCCAGACTTCGGGAATTTTGGCGCCATTCAACACCAGGCTTTGAAACTCGTGTCCACAATCGGGACACTTGAGGAGATAAATCGGCATGGCTCCTCCTGAATAAATGCATAAAAAGCGCTTAAAAGGCAGCCGGTAACGGCGAAAAGCAGGGCGAGCGCCGCCTTGCTGACCTTCAATAAATCGGCCGCTTCGGCGATCGTCATTACGTCGTTCGGCTGATTTAGCGTGAATACTTGAGCCAATGACTTTGAAACAGCGCCTGCTCGTCGAATGTTCTCGGCGCAATCGGCCGCGACATCCAGGTCAGATTGATCATGTGTCGGGCATTCACATTTTCGGTCGTGATGTTGCCGCCCCAAGTGCCGCTGCTCAAACTCAGCGTATAGGGCAAGCCGTTGCGCGGACTGCCCGCGCCTTCGTTCAGATTTTGGTTGACCATGACCCGGGCAGTCTTGGTCCGCATCGCCAGCGCCATGGCATGCGCATCATTTGCGGTGTGGATGCCGCAGGTATGACCCTGCCCCTGGTAAGCGGTGATCGCATTGACCTCGGCAATCGCATTCTCGATGCCATCCCGGTAACGGTACAACGCCAGCACCGGCGACAGCTTTTCGCCAGAAAATGGAAAATCCGGCCCCGCTCCGCGCTCTTCGACGATCAGAAAGGTACACTTGTCAGGTACTTGAATACCTGCAAGACCCGCAATATGCCGCGCCGATTTGGCGATTACCGCGACACTCGGAAGATGTATCGCAGAGTCCGGCCACATCAACGCCTGCAACTTGGCTTTTTCCGCGTCCGAACAAAGATGGCCGCCGGCCTGCCGCAACTTACCGAGCAGCGTCTGATATATCGATTCCTGCGCGACAACCGCATTATCGGCCAGGCAGCTGGTCGCATGATCATGGCGCTTGGCGGCGGCAATCATGTTGGCCGCATCGTCGAGATCGGCGGTTTCATCGACGACATGCACGGCATTGCCGACGCCGACGCCATAGGCCGGCGTTCCGGAACTGTAGGCCGATTTGACCATCGCCGCGCCGCCGGTCGCCACGATCAGATCGGCCAGTTGCATCAAGCGCTGGGTTTTGGCGAGAGAGGGATTTTCGATCACCTGCACCAGATCGGCCGGCGCGCCGACCTGTTCGCAAGCGGCGCGCATCAGTTGCACGCTCAATTCGGTGGTTTTTTGCGTTCGGGGATGTGCGGCCACGATGATCGCGTTGCGCCCCTTCAAAGCCAGCAAGGCTTTCAACGGCGGCGTCGCGTCAGGACCGGTCGTCGGAATTAACGCCGCAACTACGCCGACTGGCTTGGCGATCTTGACCAGGCCTTTTTCGGGAATTTCCTCGACCACGCCGACCGTTTTGACCGGCAGAATGTCCGCCAAGGTTCCCATACAGCGATTGCGAATCTTGGTCACCTTGTCGTTGTAATTGCCGAAGCCGCCTTCATCGACCGCCAGTTTCGCCAGTTGCTCCGCATGGTCCTGGCGCACGACGGCCCAACAAACCGCCTTGACCAGATCATCGACCTGTTCCTGCGAATAGTCTTCAATCCGCTGCTGGGCTTTCCGCGCGCGCTCGATATAGCCGGCAATCTGATCCTGATCGCGCTCTGTTGTAGTCGCCATCGATGCACCTCCTGACTTCGACCTTTAAGGAACGAGAAAAAGATCATGCAGCCCTTATTCGTCAAGTTCGCACTTTAGCACTCTGCATAACTCTGTACAATTTAAATTAACGCCGCGCCGACTTTTGGACAAAAGATGCTCGCGAAGGATGACTAGGCAAAATTCCGGATCAGATCCGCCGCCTTCTCGGCGATCATGATCACCGGCGCATTGGTGTTTCCGCTGACGATGACCGGCATCACCGACGCTTCAACGACACGCAGACCGTCAATGCCATTCATGCGCAAGGACGGATCGACGACCGCCGATGCATCCACGCCCATCCGGCACGTACTGGTCGGATGCCATGTGGTTGACGCGGTCCGCCGAACAAAGGCCGCCAAGCTGTCATCGTCGCGAATGTCGATGCCCGGCGACAATTCTGCGCCGCGAATCTCGGCGAAAGCGCTGGCATAGAGAATATTCAGATTCCAGCGCACCCCCGCAACCAAACAACGCAAATCATCGGGATCGCTGAAGTAACAAGGATCGATGCGCGGCCGGTCCAGCGGATCGGCGGAAGCCAGGGTAATCAGCCCCCTGCTGCGCGGCCTGTTCACATAGGCGGTCAGCGCGATACCATGCCGCGTCGGCGTACCCGCTTCCGGATATTCGGGCGTCAGGTTGCCGAACAGAGACAATTGCAGATCGGGAGTATCGACATCCGGCCGGCTTTTGACAAAACAGCCCGCTTCGAGAAAATTCGAAGCCAGCGGCCCGGTTTTTTCACGCTCGTATTGTTGTCGTGCAAAGGCTTTCTCGCTGCCTGACAGCGGTGCGAAAGTCAACGGCTGACTCAGTTCAGAGCGCACCCTGGCATGGATATGATCCTGTAGATTTTTGCCGACTTCCGGCGCATCATGCAGAACCTCGATTCCCAACGCTTCCAGTTCCGCAGCCGGCCCCACCCCTGACAACATCAATAGATGCGGCGAACGCAGGGCGCCTGCGGCAAGAATGATTTCGGCTCTGGCATAGGCCTGCTCAATCACGCCATTGTGCAAATATTGCACGCCGATTGCGCGCCGATCATTGAACAGCAACCGGGTGGCACGGGCATGACTGATCACGGTCAGATTGGGACGAGAACGAGCCGGATGCAAATAGGCCTTCGCCGTACTACAGCGCTCGCCCTGGGCTATCGTGCGCTGCAAGGGACCACAACCGTCCTGGCGTTCGCCGTTGAAATCGGGATTGAATGCGATGCCGGCCTCCTCGGCGGCGGCGAGGTAACGCTCAGTGATCGGGCTTAAGCGGGAATGGCTGGAGACGCGCAGAGGGCCGGATGCGCCATGGAAACGGTCTCGAAACGTTGCGTTCGTTTCGGATTTGATGAAATAGGGCAACACATCGTCATAGCTCCAGCCTGTATTACCGAGGCTGGCCCAATGATCATAATCGTTGCGGTTGCCACGGATATAGATCATGTAATTGATCGAACTCGAGCCGCCGAGCGCCTTGCCTTGCGGCAAGAAAATACGCCGGTTGTGCATGGTGGACTGCGGCTCAGTCCTGTCGCCCCAATCGTAGAGACTATCCTGCAACTCGCCAAATCGCGCCGGCGTTTGGATGGCCGCTGCCGCATCCTCGCCGCCAGCCTCGAGCAGCAGCACACGGCAGCCTGGATCTTCGCTCAGCCGACCGGCAAGCACACAGCCGGCCGAGCCCGCGCCAATGATGATGTAATCCACGATCGGTCTGGGCATAATCGATCACCTCGCATAATGATTAGCCGGCCCATGCATTTTTCAAACATAGGTCCGTAAGCCCACATCCCAAAGGGCGTTCGACAACGGGTCCTCGGGATCACCGCGAAAAAACGCCTGAATCTCGCGCTACCGCGACAGCCAACCGAGAAACCGCGAATATGCCCGAAAGATCAGCGCCATTCGTTAATAAGGACTGACCGGAGACATGTTTTGCTCATCGAATTCCTTCTCGATATCAAATTGCTCATGTTCCTTATCTTGCGGAACATTGCCGTCATGCACCAGGTATTCTCGCTGCTGGAAATACGCATTCTTGAAGAAATCGTAGCGGTCTACCGCCGCCTCGGTCGCGATTTTTTCGGAGCTCAGATTGTCAGCCCGCATATCGACCGCATTCGTCGCAAAGAGCCCGCCGGAAATTGCGGTAGAGATACCGGAAGACACGCCTAAGCCCACATAACTGATAGGATTCATTGCCGCATCGCCAACCAAACCGCCTATGCCACGCGGTGAACTGGGCCCGAAGAAAGGCAAGACCAGATAAGGTCCGCTTGACAATCCCCAATAACCCAGGGTCTGATCGAAATCTTCGTTATGCTTCTGCAAATCGATCATTGATGCCACATCGACGAAACCTGCGACGCCGGCAGTCGTATTGACCAGAAAACGTGCCCCGTCCTGACCGCTCTGCACGACCTTCCCTTGCAGCAAATCATTGATCGTCACACCAATATCGCCGAGATTGCTAAAAAAGTTAGTGATGCCGCGATCGACGAACGTCGGCGTGATCCATTGGTAGCCTTTCGCGACCGGCTTCATCACATGGTTATCAAGGCCATCGTTGAAGTCCTGTACATCACGATTCCAGCTTTCCAATGGATCCCTTTTGTCCTGGGATGTCGTCGCGCAGCCGGCCGCCAGAGCCGCGAGACCCAATACAACACATTTCGTTAACTTTTCAAACTTTCGCATTTCTCTCACTCTCGATTTCGCCAAGGTTCCAATACCAGTAAAGTGCGCGTAACATATCACAAATATGACGGCTCTTCGAGTCTCCTAATAGCGACAACCTACCTCCCCCTTAATTCTGCCCATCACATCTTAATAGTATCTTAATGGAATCCCCATCAATCCCCCTCGACCGACGCTTTAGAGGCTATCTACCGGTCATTATCGACATCGAAACGGCCGGCTTTAATCCGAAGAAAAATGCCCTCCTCGAAATTGGCGCAGTGATTGTGGAATTCAATGCCGACGGCGACCTGGAGATCACCGAACGCTATTCGGCGCATGTGATTCCGTTCAAAAACTCCGAACTCGATGAAGCCGCGCTCAAATTCAACGGCATCGAGCCCTATCATCCGTTTCGGATGGCGATCGACGAGGACGAGGCGCTGCATATGATTTTCCGGCCGATCCGTCATGCCATCAAACGCAATCTGTGTACCCGCGCAATTTTAGTCGGCCACAACCCGGCCTTCGACCTGAACTTTCTGAATGCGGCGATTCAGCGCACGCAGAACAAACGCAACCCGTTTCATCCGTTCAGCACCTTTGACACGGCCACCCTGGGCGGACTCGTCTACCAGGAAACGGTGCTGGCAAAGGCGGCCAAGGCCGCAGGACTCGCCTGGGACAACGAGAAAGCGCACTCGGCGCTTTATGATGCGGAAATGACCGCGACCTTGTTCTGCAAGATCGTAAACCGCTGGAAACAGCTGGAAAGCCTGACTGACAAACCTGATATGTAGTCGTCTAGTTTTTTCGGACACCGAGGCAGGGGGCGTTGCCGCCATCTCACGCTCATAAACGTTGGGAGGCAGAAGCCCAGTGTGGAATACAAGCGTTGGCTGTTATAGAAGCCAACGCTGTAGCTTGTCGCATCGCCGACGCCATCTTGATGATTCGTCCAATCCCGGTTATTTTCTGCCGCAGAGAATAACCGATCTGAAACTCAATCCGGAGAACGTTCAGCGAGATTATTTTTGCTCCAATGCTTCAATTCTCTTCGACAAGGCCGCAATAGTTTTTTGCTGCTCTTGTATGGTTTGCTGCTGCTCCTGGATCGCCTTGATCATCGGAGCCAGAAAATCGTTGTAGCGGACAGTCAGGTATTTTTGCGGCGTAGAGTCCTCTGAGACGATGCCAGCATTTTTATAGTCGACATCGACCAGCGTCTGTTTCAGTTCTTGCGCAATAACCCCCCATTCCTTGGTTTGAGTCTGGTTGTTATTACGAATGTATTCGACAGGGCGCAGTCGATTAATAAAATCCACGCCTAGCGGCAAATCCTGGATGTGGTTCTTATAGCGTTGGTCGGAGGTGGTAGTCAAAGGCACTTGCCCCTCAATGACGGCAACCTCCGTATTGCCGATCCTCACCTTATTGGAGGCGTTTACTTTCGCGCCTGAACCGATGGCGGTCGCATTGATAAGATCGCTGGCAGTCACATCGGCCCCAAAGCCTAAGGCGGTGTTGGCGCTACCTGTCGTATTGGATTGCAGCGCCACCGAGCCGATAGCGGTATTGTACCATCCCGCGCTATTTGCATAACTCGCATTATTTCCAAGGGCAGTGTTATATTCTCCTTCAATATTCGAATAAAGCGCCTGGTATCCGCTGGCGGTATTATTACTTCCCGTAGTATTTGAAAGTAGTCCGGCGACCCCAACAGCGGTGTTATAGCTTCCCGTACTATTTGAATAAAGCGCCGCATTTCCATGCGCGGTGTTTAGAGAACCCGCAGTATTTGACCCCAGTGCATAGACCCCGTATGCGGTATTTGAAGCTCCCGTCGTATTATTAGCAAGCGCATGGTTTCCATTAGCGGTATTTTCGTAGCCAAAGGAACCCAAATTATCCCACACGATATCCAGCACCGGCGCATGACTGGTGGTCTTGGCTTCCTTGCTGTCGATTTTGACGTTCAGACCTCCTATTCCCTGCAAAGCAAAGGCAAGAGATTCGTCGTACTGATGTACCGAGACATAACTTGTCACATCGAAGGTCACCCAGCGATTCAGGCTCGCCGCCGCGGAGCCGATAACGTCTCCCACTGCCAACGGCGGCGTATTGATCAGTTCCAACTCATCGACAAGAGTGGTGGTTTGATTGACTGTCAAAGAGCCGCTTGTGCCTTTTTTGATGCTCGAAATAAACACTTTTAAAGTCGCTTTAGCGACACGCGGTGAACCTGACGGGAGGGAATGAGCCAAGTCGAAGCGAAGATAGCCGTCGCTTGCGCCATCAACCACATTCAGCGTGGTCGTTTTGCCGAAGTTTTTCGCAGCCGCGGCGTAAGAGATGTAGGCATCGTCGAGCAAAGTCACTTCTGCCATCGCCAATGGCGTGACGGTCAGAACACCCAGCGCACAGGATAACTGTGCTATCTTGATGCGGCGGACAGACTGACTGACTGACTGGGATTATTATTTTTCATTGTGCTCTCATTTATTAACGGCAAGATGTTTGGAAGTTTAGTGATAACAAACGCTTAACACAACAATTCACTCTTAAAAATAACGAGCCGCCCCCCAAGATAAGGTTTCCCGCTCTTTTTCTCTCAATGCTCTTAGGAAATTCAGCGCCCAGTCCAGTGTAGCCATATCACTCCGCGGCAAGGATCAAAACCGGACAACGTATTGACTCTCAACACGTTATCCTCCTAACATTGACGCTGGCTTTAAAAAGCTCGTATGATGGGACATCTCCGTCAGTCCGGATGCCGCCATGGGACAAGAAATCGCGCTGACCCAATTCGAAGAAGGCGATTTTATCGCTTTCCATCAGAAGCTTGCTCAGGAAACGGCTTTGCTCAAACAGATGCTAACCCGGAAATCCTGTTCGAGTCGGCCGCCCGTCGCCGGTTTCGAGATCGAGGCCTGGCTGGTCGATCAGGCGATGCGCCCCGCCCCGATCAATCGGCAGTATCTGGCGACGCTGAACGATCCCTTGGCCAGCGCCGAACTCGCCAAGTTTAATTTCGAGCTGAATTGCGATCCTGAGCCGCTGACCGGCGAGGTGTTCGGCCGCCTGCATGCTCAATTGGAGCGCACCTGGCAAAACGCCAGCCGGCATGCAGAAAGCATGAACCATCGCGCGCTGATGATCGGCATTCTGCCGACGCTCGCGCAAAGCGACCTGCACATCGGCAATATGTCCGACATGCACCGCTATAAGGCGTTGAACGAGCAAATCCTGCGGGCCCGCGGCAAACCGATTCATATCGACATCAACGGCGCCGAACATCTGAAAGTCGACCATCATGACGTGATGCTCGAAGCGGCGACCACCTCGTTTCAGACTCACATTCAATTGCCTCCGGATCTGGCGCATCATTTTTACAATGCTTCGCTGATCGCCTCCGCGGCGATCGTCGCCGTCAGCGCCAATTCGCCGTTTTTGTTCGGCAAGGAACTCTGGCATGAAACCCGGATTCCCTTGTTCGAGCAGGCCGTCGAAACCGGCGGTTTCGCGGGCGCGGCGCGGGGGCCACTGCACCGTGTCGGCTTCGGTTCGGGCTATCTGAGGCATTCGGTGATCGAATGTTTTGAAGAAAATCTGGCGCATTTTCCGGTCTTGCTGCCGGTCACTCAGGATACCGGCGCCGAGCAGTTTGCGCATTTACGCCTGCACAACGGCACGATCTGGCGCTGGAACCGGCCGTTGGTCGGCTTCGACCCGGACGGCACGCCGCACATCCGGATTGAACACAGGACGCCCGCTTCCGGACCGACGCCGCTCGACGCCATCGCAAATGCGGCATTTTATTTCGGCCTGACGCATAATATTTGCGAACAGGTGATCAGCCATGGCCTGCCGTTGACCTTTCCGGAAGCGAAGGATAATTTTTATCAGGCCGCCCGCCACGGACTCGACAGCACGATCGTCTGGTTTGACGGCTCCCGGCATAGGATCGACCACCTCTTACGCACGGCACTGTTGCCGCGGGCGGCCGAAGGCTTAAAGGCGTTCGGCGTCAACCCCACCGATATCGACGCTTATTTAGGCGTCATCCGCCAGCGTATCGCGAACAAACAGAACGGCAGCGACTGGCAGCGGCGCTTTGCGAACGAACATGAGCGAAATTTTACTGAAATGACCCGAACTTACCTGAAAAGCCAGAACAGCGGCAATGCGGTCAGCGAGTGGCCATGACCGAGCCCCGGTTTGATCAATTGCATGCGCTGCCGGAAGGCCTGTTGGAGGCCGACACGATCGATCTGCGGCAGATTTTGCCGAAACCCACGCTGATGCATTTGCCGGGCAAACTGGCGGAACCCTTGTTCATCTCGGTACTGCTGCACGGTAATGAACCGACCGGCTTTTTAGCATTGCAGCAACTGCTCAAAAAATACAGGCAGCGGGAATTGCCGAGATCGCTGTCTTTGTTTTTCGGCAACATCGACGCAGCCGCGCAGAATGTCAGGCGACTGGAGCAGCAGCCCGATTACAACCGGATCTGGCCCGGCACCGAACTGCCTGCCTCACCGGAAACGGAGATGGCCGCCGCGGTCTTCGAAGTCATGCGGGCACGTAAAGTCTTCGCGAGCATCGACGTGCACAACAACACCGGCCTCAACCCGCATTACGCCTGCATCAACCGGCTCGATAACGACTTTATGCAATTGGCGGCCCTGTTCGGCCGCCTGGTCGTTTATTTCAAGCGCCCAACCGGCGTGCAATCGGCCGCCTTCGCCGCGCTATGCCCGTCGGTAACCCTCGAATGCGGACGCCCCGGCCAGCAGCACGGCGTCGATCATGCCTTTGAATTTCTGGACAGTTGCCTGCATCTGTCCCAACTGCCGGAACATCCGGTGCATGCCCGCGACCTCGATCTGTTCCATACGGTCGCGCAGGTCAAGGTCGCCGACGCCGTCTCGTTCAGCTTCACGCGGGCCGATTGCGATTTATTATTGAACGAAGATCTGGAACGGATGAACTTTACCGAAATTGCGCCGGGCACGATCTTGGGCCAAGCCCGCAATGCCGCCCTGTCGCCCTTGCTCGCCCAAGATGAACAGGGCAACGATGTGACCGATCGTTTTTTTGACCTGAAGAGCGGCAATTTGCAGATCACCCGCCAAACGATGCCTTCGATGCTGACATTGGACGAACACGTGATCCGGCAGGATTGCCTGTGCTATCTCATGGAACGACTCCCTCTTCCCTGATATCAGGAATCCCAGCCTGCATGAAGCCAACATTTGAATTGCATCCGCGTTTGGCGGAAGACTGTATCACGCTCGGACGCTTCGGCCTGTGCCGGCTCTTGCTGATGAACGACAGCCACTATCCCTGGTTTATTCTGGTGCCGGAAAACCCCGATTTGACCGAGATTTATCAATTAAGCCCAGACGAGCGGATCCAATTGACCGAAGAGTCGAGTCTACTTGCGGAGGCTCTCGCGGACCTGTACCGGGCCGACAAGATGAATATCGCCGCGATCGGCAACCTGGTGCCGCAACTGCACATCCATCATATCGTCAGATACCAGAATGATGCGGCATGGCCGGCGCCGGTGTGGGGGAAATTTGATCGTATTCCGTATACGGAAGAACGGATCGCCGCGATTAGCGATCAAATTCATGACCGCTTCAAGGGTTTTTTGAGCGAAATATAGGGATCGATCGGGAAGGCCGCCCGGCCCCATCGGTATGCCGATGGGGCCGGGGGTAACAAACGCGTGTTATTGCTTGCCTATCTTCAGCGCCAAGAATACCGGATTGCCGCGGCGTTGAACCAGCAATGCAATCGATTTGCCTTCCGGCAGGTTTTTGACGACCTTGTCAAAATCGGCGACGCTTTTGATCACGCTGCTCTGAATGCGCAGGACCACATCGCCCGGCTGAATACCGGCGTCCTTCGCAGGGCCCTTGCCGACATTTTTGACGAGTACGCCATTCTTCGCAACTTCCAGCATTTCCCGTTGCTCGGCGGTCAATTCGGTCACCGAGATGCCGAGTTTGTTGTCGGGCTTGACTTCGCCCTTGCCGCCGGCATCCGCCAATTTCTCTTCCTGCTCGGGCAACAAGCCGATTTTGATCGGCACGGTCATCGTTTCGCCCTGACGGATCAGCTTGAGTTCCGCTTTGTCATCGATCGGTGTCATGCCGACCATCGGCGGCAATTCGCCCGAGGTTTCGATTACATGGCCATTGAATTCGGTAATGATGTCGCCGATCTGAATCTCGGCTTTTTCGGCCGGGCTTCCAGGCAACACTTTCGCGACCAACGCGCCATGCGGACGCTTCATGCCGAACGATTCGGCCAGTTCGCGGGTCACGTCCTGAATCTGCACACCCAGCCAGCCCCGTGACACCTTGCCCTTGGTTTTAATCTGATCGACCACATTCGTCACGACATCCATCGGAATCGCGAACGACAAGCCCATGAAGCCGCCGGTCCGGCTGTAGATCTGCGAATTGATGCCAACGACTTCACCCTCCATGTTGAACAAGGGGCCGCCGGAATTGCCGGGATTGATCGCGACGTCGGTCTGAATGAACGGCACATAATTGCCGCCGGGCAGACTGCGCCCTTTGGCGCTGACGATGCCGGCTGTTACCGACTGTTCGAAACCGAAAGGCGAGCCGATCGCGAGCACCCATTCGCCGACCTGTAATTTATCCGGCGAACCGATAGTCACGATCGGCAAATCCTTGGCGTCAACTTTCAATAACGCGACATCGGTGCGCGCGTCGGAACCGACTAGCTTGGCGACCAGCTCTCTTCGATCGGTCAGCTTGACGACAATCTCGTCGGCATCCTTCACGACATGGTGATTGGTCAGCACGTAACCGTCCGCCGAGATGATGAATCCCGAACCCAACGACTGCGTATCCCTGGGGACGGAATCACCGCCTGGCGCATTGAAAAAGTGTTTGAAAAACTCCTCCATTTCGGGCGGCAAGTCCTCGGGCAGTTGTTGCTCCTGAGGAGGAAGACTGCTGGTTTCCGGAGGCGCTTTTTGGGTGGTGCTGATATTGACGACCGCCACACCATTTTTTTTGACCATTTCGGTAAAATCAGGCAGCTGCGCGTAAACCTCGTGACCGAACAAAAAGACCAGAAAAACTGACCACCCAAGCCTTTTAAGCATAAAACCTCTAATCCCAAATAATAAAATGATCGCCTACCCGCCATTTTAGCGATGGTCTGTAGGGCCGGAAATACACAGTAAAAAATTTAAAAAATCGGATCACCTTCGGCAATTCCGCAATATTGAATAGAGGGAAGCCTTCAGCGGCCGCCGTTTTTGAGCCCAATGCCTTCGGCAATCGTTTTGACCGTTAACGGCGGCACTTCGCCCATCGCCGTCACCTGATAATCATCGAGATTGCGGCTGTAGAAGTTGACCGCACCGACTGACCTAGGGCCTGATTCGATCTCGGGATTTTTGTTTTCCACATAAACGGAAACCGAAGCCAAACCGTCACTCATCCGCAAGTGTTCGACGGGTAAACGGGAATCATGCATCGTTCTGCGCGCAAAATAGACTTCTTTGAAACCGGCCGGCGGATTCTTCACGGCAAAGCGCAAAGCGCCGGGGACGCTCTCTTTGATCGCTCGGCCGCTCCGATTGGCATCCTCCGGTTTCACCTCGCTAAAAGGCAAGGCTTCCTTGACATGCTGCTCGGTAAAAACGACCTGTTCGAGAAGCGCGCCGCTGAGGTCATACACGGTGATTTTTAACGGCAAAAACTGCAGCTTTTCGACCCAGATCCGCCGCGCGTAGCGGAATTCGTCTTTCGGTTGAATATCGATCACATAGGCCGGAAACATCGCCACATCTTCTTCGCCGGACAGAGCAAAGTCGTAAAGATTGGCCAGTGCGTCAAGATGGCTCGAAAAATTGACCAAAAACGAATGCTCGAAAGGCCTATGGTCGAACACGACGGTTTGCGTGTCATTATAACGACAACTGACCAGGTCGCCATTTCTGACGATTTCCCGCAATGGCGAATTCAATGAGATCAGACGTTCCTGCTCCCTGTCCGGCGCGGACGCATGCGAATATTTCATCGATTCGAGCCTGCCGTTACGGAAAAACACGACGGTGCCCTCGTAATTGAGGGACCTCATGGCCTGAACCATATTCGCCAAAATCTGTTTGGCGGTTAAGTCGCTGTCTTCGGCTGAGACCGGCCCGATTGAGCAGAAAATTATCAGGAAAAAGCGAACAACCAAAATCATTTTTGACTGTAATGCGTAACTTGCGCATAAGGCTGAAAATCAGCCTGGCTATTGGTATAAATGCTGCTGTGCGCCTGCAAATAATCGCTGATTTGTTGATTGACCGGATAGGCATTCCGGGAAGCCTTGACCTCCGCCAATTGCGGGGCGGGTTTGGCCGTCTCTTTGACGGCGGCAATCTGTACCGGGCTGGCAGGTTCAGGACGCTGCGTGTGCGCCACAAACGCGATCACCGCGACCGATGCCGCCGCGGCGGCAATTTTATGCGAACGCCCAAAATGTCGGTGGCGAATCCAGTGCCGCGTCGTATTCGGAATCAGGTAGGTCGGCTCTTGCTGAAGCTGGCTGCTGACCGAGGCCACGAAATCGGGCGCTGCCGATATTAACTCTTCATCATTTTTTATGGCTTGCTTAATTGCCTCATAACGGCGCATCTTGCCTGCCAACTCGGAGTGGGTCCGCATTTTTTGCAAGAGGCGCAAGGATTCTTCTTCGGGAAGCTCATCGTCCAGAAATTGAGAAATTTTTTGAATTAAATCTTCGTGCATCAAATATCACCGTCAATCGAGCAGGGGGTTGAGTTTACTATCAATGGCTTCACGCGCTCTGAAAATGCGTGAGCGCACCGTTCCTACAGGGCAATCCATCGCCTGAGCAATCTCCTCATAGCTCATTCCTTCAAATTCCCTCAGCATGATGGCGATCCGCATTTCTTCAGGCAGCTTTGCGATCGCCGTTTTGATCGTCTCGACAATTTCCCGGCTCAGCAGTTCCCTTTCGGGCGTTTCCTGGCCATGCAACTGCGGCAGATTTTCATAGACTTCAGCATCCTGAACGTCTATCTGCATATCGACATTTCGCCTTGATCTGGACATCAGATAATTTTTCGCGGTATTGATTGCGATCCGGTATAGCCAGGTATAGAAAGCACTTTCGCCGCGAAAGCTACCCAGCGCCCGATAGGCTTTGATAAAAGCCTCCTGCGCGACATCTTGCGACTCGCTAGGATCTTTAACATAGCGATTGACCAATTGAACAATCTTATGCTGATACTTGATCACCAAAAGATCATACGCGGACTTATCGCCCTGCTGTACCCGCAATACCAGGTCTTCGTCCAGTTGTTCGCTCGCCCTAGAATGACTCTTCACTTATGTTCTTGGATGGTAGAATGGACAGAATTAAACCGCATTAGTTCTGCTATGACAAAAAAAATTGCTATCACGGCAAAAATGGCTATTATCCATGATGCTTGCCAACTAAGCCAGTCCGGCCCTTAAGCAGGCACCGATTTATCCTTGCGACACTGCATTTCCAGAGTATAGGCCGTTGATTAGTATCCGCTTCAATCTGAATTCCTTGCTGTTTTCCGAGCGTGGCAAAACCCTCGATCAACGCCTGACACCTTATTCCGCACACCTTCCTTCAACTTCAGATGCATAATTCAGTCAATCACCCTGATGTTCTCATCGTCGGCAGCGGCGGCGCTGGCTTAAGTTTAGCCTTAAAACTGGCCGAACATGGAGTCAAAATCGCGGTACTCTCGAAATTCGCACTCACCGAAGGCAGCACTTTTTACGCACAAGGCGGCATCTCTGCGGTGTTCGACGCCGAAGACTCGATCGAATCGCATATCGAGGACACCCTGGACGCGGGCGCCGGCCTTTGCGATCCGGACATCGTCCGATTGACCGTGACGCACGGCAAAAGCTCGATCAACTGGCTGCGCAGCCAGGGCGTGGTGTTTACCGGGGAAGAAACCGAATCCGGCGAATTCAAACTGCACCTGCACCGCGAGGGCGGCCATTCGCATCGGCGCATCGTACATACCGCCGATGCGACCGGCAAGGCCGTGTCCCTGTCGCTGATCGAACGCGCGCGCGAACATGCCAATATCGACCTGTTAGAGCATTATAACGTAGTCGAACTGATTACCGGCCCTTGCGCTGACGGCGCCAGCCCGATCGGCAAGCGCATTCTCGGCGCTTATGTGCTGGACACCCAAAAACAACAGGTCAAAACGATCGCCGCGCGCGCGGTGGTATTGGCGACAGGCGGCGCAAACAAGGTCTATCTCTACAGCACTAATCCGCAAAGTTCGACCGGCGACGGCATCGCGCTGGCCTGGCGCGCGGGCTGCCGCGTCAGCAACATGGAATTCATGCAGTTCCATCCGACCTGCCTCTATCATCCCCAGGCGCGCGCCTTTTTGATCAGCGAAGCGGTCCGCGGCGAAGGCGGCAAGCTGATCCTGCCGAACGGCGCACCGTTCATGCAAAACTACGACCCGCGCGGCGAACTGGCGCCGCGCGACATCGTCGCCCGCGCGATCGATGCCGAGATCAAAAAACGCGGCATCGACTGCGTTTATCTGGACATCAGCCACAAACCCGAAGCCTTCATCCGCGAGCATTTTCCGACCATTTATCAACAGTGCCTCGATTACGATATCGACATCACTCGGCAGCCGATTCCGGTCGTGCCGGCCGCGCATTACACCTGCGGCGGCGTGCTGACCGACAGCTATGCGCGCACCGATATCGCCAATCTCTACGCGATCGGCGAAGTCGCCTGCACCGGCTTGCACGGCGCCAACCGGATGGCCAGCAATTCGCTGCTCGAATGCCTGGTGTTCGCGGAGCGCGCGCATATCGACCTGGTCAAAAAACTGCCCGAGATTGCCCCGCCGCCGCCGCTGCCGCCCTGGGATGAATCGCAGGTCAGCGACTCCGATGAAGAAGTCGTCGTCTCGCACAACTGGAACGAGCTCAGGAATTTCATGTGGGACTATGTCGGCATCGTCAGGAGCGACAAGCGCCTGCACCGGGCGCAGAGCCGCGTCGAGCTGCTCAAAAAGGAAATCGCCGAGTATTACGGCAACTTCCGGGTCACCAGCGACCTGCTCGAACTGCGCAATCTGGTGATCGTCGCCGAGCTGATCATCCGCAGCGCGATGCGGCGCAAGGAAAGCCGCGGCCTGCACTATACGCTGGATTATCCCAATCTCGACCAGAGCAAACCGCCAGAGCCGACGATCTTGCAGCCGGTGCGCTTGCAAGGGCGCAATACCTACGAAATGGGTGAATGAAAAACCGCCGGGCGTCCCTGCCCCCCGCAGCACCGGGACGCCTGAAGCCGCCTAACGTTTCAGCAACACCTCGACTTCATGCGCGGCGTGGTCGCAATCGAGCGTCGTTTTGACGACTTTCCGCCGCAATATCAAACTGGTACCGAGCCCGTCAATATCACGGGAGACATATTCGTTCAGCGGCGCGCAGACCTGCTGCATATGCTGTTCGGACTTCAATAAGGCGGAAAAGTCGCTGTCGTCATCGCTCGCCGTCAGCATCATCACTTCGCTGGTCATCCGGTTTTGAAAGCGGAACACCTCTTCGACATAGTGCGCGAACTCTTCTTTACTCAATCCGGTGTCGCCGACCCCTCCGACAAACGGCAGCGAGCATCCCTGTAACAGGGCGGCCTGCATGCATATAAACAAGCCAAGGAAATAAGGCAGCTTCATGTTTGATCAGCCATTCGAACGTAACAAGGCGATAACCGGCCCGGTTGAAAACCCGATAAATATACACAAATTCGCGGCCTGCCGTGGAGAAAAATACAGGCATCAACCGACTCTCGCGGCTTGACGGCAACGCGGCCAAAATCCAAGCCCTTCATCAAAAAAACTTTTAGCCGTGAGTCATCGGCAAAAGCGAAGTTCCGCGGCAAAGCGAAGACCGCCTGCGAAGCTCAGTCACCGCGAGTCTTCCGGCAATAAAATACCTTTAATATTTGCTCCATTTTTTGTATCATCGTACCAATACGCTCTTTTTTACGGTTTTTTTTCCGAGCGGAGAGCAACGGTTTTCGTAACCGATTCGTTAAGCGCTCATGCATAATAAAAACAATAACGAGATGAATTAAAGCTGTAAAGCACGGCTTAACAAACCGGTAGCTAGCCCGATGCGGCCGCCCATGACGCCCTGAGATACCGAACGATAAAGTTCGGCCCCAGTTCACCCAGGGCGGCAAGCATTCGGCTTTCCATACCCAGAATAATAAATTTAACAAACCGGTGTGACGACAATGACTGAAAAGACTGTAAGCAAATACCTGGCAAATCTGGAAAAATATTTCGCCAGCGACAGCCCGATTTTACAAAAAACCTCCAAAGTCTTTCATGAACTCGATCAACTGGAATTCGACCTCGGCCTGATCGATGCGGATCAAACCACCGCGACTAAAAGTTCCTGGTGGCCGATCGTGACCTTGATCGGCGGCAATTCCAACGCCAAGTCGAAATTCATGAACAGTTATTTCGGCTCCGATTTGCAGTTGACCGGCCTGCAAACCTCGCATAACAAATTTTCGGTGCTGCTGCACAACAACCAGACTAGCCCGACCATCTTGCCCGGCACCGCGCTCGATGTCGATCACCGCTTCCCGTTTTATCAGATCAGCCACAAGCTCGAGCAATTGCAGCCGGGCGAAGGCAGCCGCATCAATGCCTATCTGGAACTCAAAACGCTGCCCAGCGACCACCTGAAAGGCAAGCTGTTCATAGAAGCCCCCGCCATCGGCGCGACGCCGGCCAACGCGGTCACGTCTTTTTTGATCACTTATGCGATCGAAAACTCCGATACGGTATTCATCTTTACCGATGCCTTCGAAACGCCGTCGCCTTTGCTGGACCAATTGATCACGCAGATTCAATTGCACCAGGATACCAATAAACTGGTTTATCTGATCGATGCGCCCGCCGCCTTGACGGCAGCCAGAAGCGGCGAAATCATCTCGACCTGGCAACGGCGCCTGGCCGATATCGGCGTTTCCTCAGGCCAGTTCATGATTCTGCCAAGCCAGGATGGCGGCTTCATCCCACAGGCCGGCAAAATCGATTTCAGCCTGATCGACCAACGCCTCGCCAATGTCGGCTACGACCGGACTTACCGCGTGCTGCAGGCGCTAGAAGACAACATCGCCGAAATCGACAACGTGGTGATTCCGGAAGTCAAAAAAGGCATCGCCTCCTGGAAGGAGCGGGTCAATATGTCCAGCCTCTTGGTGCTCAGCCTGTTCATCGTGCTGGCCTTGTTTGCGGAAATTAACACTGGCATCGTCCTGGCCACGCTGATCGATCCGATTTTGGGCCCCATCTCGATTCTCGTGCTGATCGCGATCATGACGCCGATTCACCTGATCTTCAGTCGCCTGCACGCGAAGCTGATCATCGCGCAATTGAACAACCGCCAAAAGGAGCTGAATCTGCTCGAAAATCTGGCCGGCATGTTCGAAAAAAATCTGACTTTTTCGCGCATGTTGCTGCCGATTTCCGAACCTGCCCTCTGGAACAAGAAAACCAAGAACCGGCTGACCCAATTGACCGGCAAAACCAAGGATCTGGTGCAGTCCTTAAACGATACGTTCAGCACCTATAATGCGCAGCTTTTCGACGTTTTCGCGGACAGCAAGGGCCCCAAGGAACTGCCGTAAAACACCTTCTCCGGCCGCTAGCGCATAACGAGTCAGACTCATCATGGCAACCGTCGATAACATCAGACAATATCTGCCTTTATGCTGGTTCCGGCACAATCCGCTCGAACTGATTCGATCAACCGGATTTTTTAAACAGAACCTGATTTTCTATTACCTGGTCGAGTATTTCCTGCAGGCCAACATGACCGACGACCCGTTCGAGTCCTTTTACGAGGTCACGATCGAAACCGGACTGACCCTGCTGTTTATCGGCCTGATGCTGTTTTTTAATAAAACGCTGTACGGCTTCATCCAGGTCACGACCGCGATGATGCTCTGCGCGAATGTGGTCGCCTTATTCATCATCCCGGTGATGATCTGGCTGACCGTCAGCGATGATCCGTTGAGCTATTACCTGCTGTTTGCGCTGATCTTCTGGGATTTTGCGCTGGTTACCTACATCTTTAAACAAGTCATTGAAGTCAATGTCATCGCGAGCGGCGTCCTCGCCTTGCTGTATTTCGTATTGACCTACCTGGGAGCTTTCGGCCTGGGTCAATTGATTTGACCGCAAGATCCGCTTAGCCTCTAAAACCGCTCAATCTCGGGAAAACGCACGTTGCCCTGATGCACGTGCATCGCCCCCCATTCCGCACAGCGGTGCAGGCTCGGGATGGCCTTGCCGGGATTCAACAAGCCCTTCTCGTCGAATGCGCGTTTTAGCGCGTGAAACTGCCTCAATTCGCTTGCCGAAAACTGCAAACACATGTGATTCATTTTTTCGATGCCGACGCCATGCTCGCCGGTAATCGTGCCGCCGACCTCGACACACAACGCCAAAATCGCCCCGCCCAATTGCTCGGCCTTGTCGAGCTCGCCGGGTTTTGCCGCATCATAAAGAATCAAGGGATGCAGATTGCCGTCGCCGGCATGAAACACATTCGCGACCGTCAAACCGTACTGGGTGGATAATTCGGCGATTTTTTTCAAGGTGTCGGCCAGAAAACGGCGCGGTATCGTGCCGTCCATGCAGTAATAATCGGGGCTGATCCGGCCCGCGGCCGGGAATGCCGCCTTCCGGCCCGCCCATGCTTTCAGCCTGTCCTCCGGGGTCGCGGCGATGTCGAGCCGATAGGCGCCGCAGGCCTTCAGCAAGTAGGCCGCACGCTCCAGGTCCTGCTCGACCTGTTCCCGCATCCCGTCGAATTCGACGATCAAAACCGCCTCGGCTTCGACCGGATAACCGGCGCCGATAAAGTCCTCCGCGGCCTGAATGATCGTATGATCCATCATCTCCAGACCGGCTGGCAGCAGCCCTGCGGCGATGATCCCGGCGACCGCCTGCCCTGCCTTTTCGACAGCGTCGAACGCCGCCAGCAACACCTGCGTGTCTTCCGGCAAGGGCAGCAATTTGACCGTGATCTCGACCGCGACGCCGAGCAGTCCTTCCGAGCCGATCGCCACCGCGAGCAAATCGAGCCCCGGACCCTCGAGTCCGCCGCCGCCCAAGGTAAGCAACTCGCCCTCCATTGTCACGAGCTTGACCTCCAGCACATTGTGCGTCGTCAAACCGTATTTGAGGCAATGCACGCCGCCCGAATTTTCCGCGACATTGCCGCCCAGGGTGCAGGCGATCTGCGACGACGGATCGGGCGCATAGAACAATCCATAAGGCCGCGCCGCCTCCGAAACCGCAATATTGCGCACGCCGGGCTGCACCCTGGCCAGCCGATTGCGGGGATCGACTTCGAGTATCCGGTTCAGTTTCGCCAAACCGAGCAGCACGCCATTGTCGAGCGGCAAGGCGCCGCCGGCCAGCCCGGTGCCCGCGCCCCTGGCCACGACCGGCACGCCCTCGCGATAACAAATGCGCAGGATCTGTTGAATCTGTTCTACCGTTTCCGGCAGTAAAACCAGCCACGGCGGGCAGCGGTAAACCGACAAACCGTCGCATTCATACGGCCTTAACGCTTCCGCCTCGGCCAGGATCGAGGCGGGCGGCAACCAGCGCTTGAATTCTTCGAGCAGGCGCCGGCGGTCGGCCGGATGGCGAATTTTTTCGGAAGCATGCGGATGTGTTGTTATCATACGCGATTTGCAGGCCAATTTCGGAGTGATGCGTGTATTGTGTCAAATCCCAACACACGATTGAAGACAACATCAAAAAATCGCGCTTTATCGGCATGATTTTTCCTTGCAAGGACGAACAAGCGGTCGTCCGGCATTTGAAAACACTGCATGCCGAATACCCGGACGCCACGCACATCGTTTATGCCTACCGGCTCAAGACGCCGCAAGGCTTCGTTTACCGTTTTCACGATGCCGGCGAGCCCTCCGGCACGGCCGGCAAGCCGATCTTTCAGCACCTGGAAGGCAAGGATTTGATCGACGTGCTGCTGGTGGTGGTCCGTTATTTCGGCGGCATCAAGCTCGGCGCGGGCGGTTTGACCCGCGCCTACGGCAACGCCGCCAAACGGGTCATCGACGAAGCCGACATCGAACCCTTCATCGCCATGACCAGCGTCAGGCTGGCGGTGACTTACAACCAGTTGCAGCCCTTGGAGTATTTGCTCAAAAAACTGGACGGCCGCATCCTCGAGCAGCAATTTGCCGAACAGATCAAGCTGGTGCTCGAACTGCCCGCGGATCAGTTGCCGACACTGCAACAAGCCTTTCCGCTGCTTGAAAAAATCTGATCGGGAGCGCTTAGGCGATCGAACCCGACTGGAATTTATTTGGACTTGCCGCCGAATACGCTCTGATAAGACACATACATCAATGTCGATGTCAGCATGTACAGCACCGGCGTCAACAACGGCGTGACCGACAGGCACAGCAGCGCCTGCAAAAAAATGAAGCCCTGCAATTTATAGAACGCATTCGAACATTCGGATAGCGCCGTCCGGCCCTCTTCCTTCGCCGCGCTCCAACCGTAATTTCTAAACAGCATCAACGGATAGCTGAACCAGTTCGCGAAGCTGTTCAGCATCAAAAGGCAAAAAATTAGCGCGACATTGGCATAGCCGAACAGCCAGATCGCCAATTCGCGCGTCGTTTGCCGCAGCAGGTTTTCCGGGGTGAATTCCCAATAGAAGAAAAACTTGGCGATGTTTTGCCAATCGCCGGCCGCAATGCCGGCTATCGCCCTGAAAGCTCCCCAGCAAAGCACCAGACTGCCTGCAGCTAGGATCGCCAGCGGCAGGCTTTTCTTGACCGCCCAGCCCAAAGCGACCGGATTGTCGCCGCTGGACTTCAGATCGATATATTTGGCGACGCCGACGCCGACAAACAGACTGCTGACCGACACGAACACGCCCAGCGCCAGGGACAATTTTCCCAGCGTCATCAAGACGCCGATGATCAGGCAACAGCCGAACCAGGTAACCGGGGCGCGGCCGATAAACTGCAAGGATTCCCTGAGCCAGTCGCCGAAGGTGATTTTGCTCACGCGGAAATCCTGGCAATACCGACCGCATCGCGCAACTCCTTGATGAACGGGGCGCTGATCGCACGCGCCTTGCGCGCGCCGTCCTGCAACTGTTGCTCGATATGATCGGGCGCCTGCATCAACGCCTCATAGCGTTCCCGGGCCGGCGTGATATGCTCGTTGATGTATTCGAACAAGGCCTGCTTCATCTCGCCCCAGCCGATGCCGTTCGCATAGCGCACGCGCATCTCGCCGACTTCGGCCGGCGTCGCGAACGCTCGGTAAATGCTGAACAAGGTGCAAGTCTCGGGGTCCTTCGGCTCGCCCGGCTCCAGCGAGTTCGTTTTGATCTTGTTGATCAACTTTCTGAGTTTTTTCTCGGGCTCGAACAAAGGAATCGTATTGTTATAGCTCTTGCTCATCTTGCGGCCGTCGAGTCCCAGCAAGGTCGCGCCGTGCTCCTCGACCACCGCCTCGGGCAGGGCAAAATGCTCGCCGTAAATATGATTGAAGCGCGCCGCGATGTCTCTCGCCATTTCGATATGCTGAATCTGATCCTTGCCGACCGGTACCTTGTCGGCCTTGAACATCAATATATCGGCCGCCATCAGAATCGGATAACTGAACAGACCCATCGTGATGCCTTTGTCCGGATCATTTTCGCCGCTTTGTTCATTGTCCGCGATGGCGGCCTTGTAGGCATGCGCGCGGTTCATCAAGCCTTTTGCGGTCACGCAGGTCAAAATCCAGGACAGTTCCAGGATTTCGGGCACATCCGACTGCCGGTAAAAAACCGCATTCGAGGTATCGAGCCCCAAGGCCAGCCAGGTCGCGGCGATTTCCAGACTGGACTGGCGGACCCGCTCCGGCTCCTGGCATTTGATCAGCGCGTGATAATCGGCCAGAAAATAAAAAGGCGCGACATTGTCGTTTTTGCTCGCCGCGATCGCCGGCCGAATCGCGCCGACATAATTGCCCAGGTGCGGCGTGCCGGTGGTCGTGATGCCTGTTAATACTGTTGCTTTACTCATTTATTCCCACTCAACGGTCTGTGCTTAGTCAATTGATGCGACCAAAAAATCGATGCCAATCCATTCGAACGCCTGCCTATTGACGTGAATCGAAGCATGTCCCTCGTCTTGCATACTGAACGGCATCGGGTCATCCGCACATCTTACCGAAATTCAGACGATTTTGCAGGGCTAATGGCCGGCGAAAACTCGGCATCGGGATTTTTAGCCCCTGGCAAGACTTTTATAGTAAACTTTGGCTAAACCGAACGGGATGCGAAGGCTATGCTGCTCAAATCCCTGTGTTTTTATCACTCAATCCAGGTTAAAATTTTGCCCGATTATAATGAGAAGCGCCAACAAATGCGGCTGACGCTTGGCAGCGAAATCACCATCAAATTGGCCGGTTCGTCCGAGCAAAGGTCAGGTCATTGTAAATCGATCAGCGGCGCAGGAATTTCGTTTATCGCAGACCAGGCGCTGCCGCAGGGCAAGGCCGCCGAGATTCATGTCTTCAGAAGCCCGCAAGGCCCGCCGGTCACCGCCTTTATTGAGATCATTCGCTGCACTCCAGCAACCACCCACAGTTTCGAAATCGCCGCGGCGATCAAAAGCATCAAAGGATGTTGATTTAAATGTACACGATAACCAAAGAGGTTTATTTTTGCTATGGCCACCGGCTGATGAACCATCCCGGAAAATGCCGTCATCTGCATGGACACAGCGTCAAAGCCTCCATTTCGATCCAGCAGGAACAGCTTAACGCCCAAGGCATGGTCTGCGATTTTTCTGACGTTCGGGATTGCGTCGAGGCCTATATCGATCAACATCTCGATCATAATTTTCTGCTGCACAAGGACGACCCGATCATCCCGATGCTGGTCGCGAACAACGAACGCTTCCTGGCCCTGGACGAACATCCGACCGCCGAGGTGCTCAGCAAAATGATCTACCGTTACCTGCAACAGGCCGGCTTGAATGTGTCTCAGGTCGTATTATGGGAGACCGCCAGCGCCTATGCCTGCTACAGCGAAGATTCGCCGCGGTTATGAGCCAGCTGAACCCGGTCAACAAATCGCTCTGCCTCGAACAGGTCTGCGCCGCCAACTATCAAAAGCTCTTGCGCTTGATTCCCGACCTGCTCGACTACCGCGACACCGCGACCGGCCTTGCCGAAGGAAGTTCGACGCTGCATCTCGAAGTGCTCGAACGCTCGCCCTATACGCTGACGATTCTGCTGAGCCACAGCTTCAAAAAAAATCTTGAGGAATTTCTGGAACCCGCCGTCACGATACGGCTCTATCTGGACCTGCGCCTGGCCGAAGTGATCAGCGACCACGCCCGCGCCGCCGTCGCCAAGGTTTACAAGGATCCCGGCCTGAGTCTTGAGATTATGAATTACAAATGGCGGTTAAATTATTTTCTGCAAAAATGGCTGGATCATTGCCTGAATAAAAATTACCGCTTCCGTGCCGAAACCCTGCGAACGATCGCCATCGCCTAAAATCCCGGCGCTCGACCTGAGATTTCATTCCTCCCCGACATTGAAGCCTGCAAACGTTTGGGACGGGTTGAATAACCCGTCCCGCTTCAGAGCATGTCCGAGGGGCAATCCTTTATCCCTGTCGCCGTATGGCGAATCGGTCTTATGGCTTACGGTTGCTGTTGTACCGTAATATTGTCCTGCAACTGCGTCAACGCGGCATTGGCATCAGGGCAATCGCGCTTAAAAGCACTTGAAAATAGAATTTAGATGAGGTAATAAGTCTATCATTTTGAATTGCAATGATAGAAAAACCAACGCCTTCAATTATTCATCACTTTTCGAGCATTAAAGACCCTAGGGTTAACCGGCAAAAGAAGCATCAACTGCAAGATATATTCTTTATCAGCCTCCGCGCAGTGATTTGCGGAGCGGATAACTGGGTTGCGATTGAAGAATTTGGCTTAGCCAAAGAGGACTGGTTCACTGAATTGCTGGGATTAGAGCATGGCATCCCTTCGCACGACACCTTCGGTGAAGTGTATGCGGCCATTGATACCGACCAGTTTAGCGACTGCTTTTCCCGTTGGGTATCTGATTTAGCCCGTCTCACCGACGGGGAAGTCATTGCGATCGACGGCAAGTGCTTAAGGCGGAGCGTGGACAAAGCCTCAAAAAAAGCCGCGATCTATATGGTCAGCGCATGGGCGCAACAAAATAACCTGGTTTTAGGGTAGGTCAAAGTCGATGACAAATCGAATGAAATTACGGCCATTCCGAAGTTATTGTCACGGCTGGATATAGCGGGGACCGTGGTGACTATCGATGCGATGGGGTGCCAAAAGAAGATAGCCGAGCAGATTAAACAGCAAGGTGGTGACCATGTGTTGAGCCTGAAAGGCAACCAGGGTACTCTGCATGAGGATGTCCTTACCTTTTTTACCTCGTCGTTATCGCCGGCAGTCGCCTCTGTCAGTTATGACGGCGAGCATGGCCGAATCGAAACGCGCTCGCTTCGAGCAACCGCCGACATTGCTTGGCTGCAAGAGCGGCATGGCTGGAAAGGCTTGCAAAGTATTATCGCCGTCACGGCCAAAAGAGAAATCGATAACAAAGTAACCGAGGAAACGCGCTATTTTATCAGCAGTCTGGATGCCCATGATCCGAAGCGATTGGAGCGTGCGGTGCGAGCACACTGGGCGATTGAAAATAATCTTCATTGGGTGCTTGATATCGCCTTTGATGAGGACAGCAATCGAACGCGGAAAGGACATAGTGCGGCGAACTTGGCGGTGATCCGGCATATTGCCCTGAACCTGACCAAAGCTGAAAAAACGTCTAAGGTGGGAGTGAAAATCAAGCGCTTAAAGGCCGGATGGGATAACGATTATTTACTCCGTGTCATCGGGATGATTTAAGCGCGATTACCCTGTCAGCGTTGCCGTGCTGGCGTCGCCGTCAGCGTCCGTCAGCGTCCGTCAGCGTGTAGGTGAACACATCGCTCACCCCGCCCGGGGTGCCGGCGCTGCGGCTGTAGCTGTAGCTGCCGTCCGCGTTGATGGTCAACTGGCCGTACTGGCCGTTGACGGTCGTGCCGCCGCCCACCGGCGTCAGCGCCGAGCCGCCCGGGTTGTTGCCGGCGATCGCCGTCACCGTGGCGCCGTCCGCGCCCTGGGTGTCGGCGCCGCCGTCGCCTTCCGCGTCGGTGATCACGTTGCCCGTTGCCGGATCGAAAGAGCCTCCGGGAATAGTGTCGGTGTCGTTTACCGCGGTCGGTACGTCGTCCGCAATCCTGATGGTAATATCGCCCTCGGCACGGCCGCCGGTCTTGTCGGAGACAGTGACATGAAAACCATCATTCTCGGGAACATCGGGATTCTGACCAGGGTCAGGATTGCCATTTGTCGTATGAAAATCATCGACGACATTTTCAGTCAGCGTATATGTGTAGGTGTATGTCCCCTTACCATCATAATCTGTTATCGTAATGGTCCCGTGCGTTCCAGGAATCGTTTGGCCAACAAGGGTGGGTAGTTTATTGCCCCCGACATCAAAAGTCTGATTGCCTATGGTAATGGTTTTTATATCGGACAAGCCATTCGGGTCCCCAACGGTAATCTTTCCTCCGGAAACAATGTGAGCGTTCGACGTCGGATCTGAGCCATTGGGCAGACCTTTCTCATGGACTACTCCAGGACCTCCCTGCCCGTCTGGAGGAGCTATTTCAAGAAAAGGGGGGGCGTCGGAGGCGAGTGCGGGATTTAAAATCAGCACGTCCATCGGCGGAGGAAAACCGAAGTTTATTCCAATCGTATCGTAACCGCTGTCCGGCTGCGAAGTAGGATCGTTATACTCCACGACAAAAACCGCGCCATGGCCTTTGTTACCCTCGGGGCGGGGCTCGGCGGAATCGTCGGCAGCTTGGGCCTCGCCTGCGGCAGTCGCTCTCAATGCCTTGTTAGGATCGAAGTCTGCATCGAGCAATAATGCTTGCTGAACGGCGGCAACCTCGCCGTGCAAGCCGGTCGCCGCTTGAACGGCGGCTGGCTCGACCGGATTCTGGTGGACCAAGGCATCTTCGTTCAACGCGGCCTGCTGATTGCGGCCGAGGTCCATGGTCATGCCGTCATTGAATTCGATGACGACATTGCCGTTATCCGCGGTGACGATGACTTCGTCCGGAAGGACCTTATCCCCTGTATGGAGTACGCGCTCGACGCCGTTGGCCGAAACCGCCTTCACTACACCCGTCACAAATTTTACGATGCCGAATTTTGCCATGTTTGATACTCTCCACCAGGGGAATTGCTGACTTTGTTTTGTATAGAATCTGACGCTACTGAAAATAGCGGATGCTATGATTGTTTCACAATCACTGACAGTTGAGTATTGTACTTTGGTACTAAGACGCGAATTTTCGCCTGCCGGCCGCCCGTGGGATGGCTTGCCAACCGAGGCGAATCAGACTATCGAATCGAGGGAGGTATTGACCGTGGTTTCGCTTAGCAGCATCTGTAAATTCGCTGCGGATCGAGAGCGTTAAATAATCGCTGAGATATTCAGCCTGGACATCGCCCAGCAAGTCTCTGATATCTAGACTTCCGGCTTGGTTGTTTGGGGCGGGAGAGCTATGGTTCATGGCCTTTACTCATTCAACATAAAGCATTTCGAGGCGTTTTAAAATCGGATACTTCTCGGGATCAAATTCGGCGTGATACGCGAGATGAATCATCGGAGCCGCATTTTTTCAAAATCGCCATTCAAAGCGCGCTGACTTCGGGTAAAATTTGAAGCGGAGCCCGTTTTTAATGACCTCGCTGTGTCGGATGACGACACAAGCCGATGCAGCAAACCGCCTCACGACCCGATCATCAATTCTATAACCGCTCGCATTATGACCATGAAAAAAACTCCCCTCGACAAAGACAAGATGCAGAAATTCGTCAGCGAAGTCAAGCTTAATCAAAAGCTTAGAGAAGACACCTACCGTGAGCGGGCGCTTAAGCTGTACCCGTGGATTTGCGGACGCTGCGCACGGGAATTCACCTCCAAAAATCTTCCCGAACTGACCGTGCACCACAAGGATCATAATCACGATAACAATCCGCTCGACGGCAGCAACTGGGAGCTGTTGTGCGTTTACTGCCATGACAACGAACATTCCCGTTACGAAGAAATGCGTTTCGGAACTTCGAATGCGCTGAAGTCGTCGGCTCCGGTGTCGACCCATAATCCTTTTGCGGGACTGAAAGATTTGCTGGGCAAGAAATAGGCAGGATTCAGGTTTAGGGTAAAAGGCGCCGCCTTGCGCCCTGAGCCTACTTCAAGCGATCAATCCCAAGATTTGCCAGTGCATCCGCCCGGTCATTCTCCTTATGCCCCGAATGACCCTTCACCCATTTCCATTCGACCGCATGTCCGCTTCTGGCCGCATCCAGACGGCGCCATAAATCCTCGTTTTTGACCGGTTTATTGCCGGCGGTTTTCCAGCCTCTTTTTTTCCAGTTCGGCAGCCATTCGGTGATGCCTTGCATCACGTATTTGGAATCGGTATTCACCTCCACCCTGCATTCCTTTTTCAACGCCTCGAGCCCTTGAATGGCCGCCGTCAGCTCCATTCGATTATTGGTCGTTTCTTTTTCGCCGCCGTATAATTCCTTGACGACGCCTTTATAACTCAACAGCACGCCCCAGCCGCCTGGGCCGGGATTGCCTCGGCAGGCGCCGTCCGTATAGATGATCACCGTATCCGTCATGAACCGACCCGTGTCGCAGGATTGATCGAATTGGCCAGCGCCAGACGCGGCGCGGCTTCGCAAACCGGCGTCAGCGGAATGATATTGTAACGCCGCTTGATCGCCTTGATCGCATAGGCGCTGGCACTCAATGAATAACAATTGTCCATAAATTTTCCGTGTGTCGAACGCACCGATTTGGCGTTGAATTCGGTGAATAAAATAACTTCGAAATTGAGCAATTTCAACCAGTCGATGACGCGGGTGCGGCTGATGAAATGCCCCGACCAGGCATCATGTTTCTGCCGTTCCCACAGATATTCATAGCGTATCCGCAAACTCCAGGGATTGAAATTGACCACCACCAGGGTGCCTTCCGGCTTCAAGACGCGTTCGACTTCGCGCATGGTCCTAAGGCAACAGGGATCAAATTCCAGAAAATGCGGCAAGATGATCATATCCACACTATCGCACTGCAACGGCAAGCAACTGGCTTCCGCCCGGATTTTTTTGACCGCGGGGTCGCCCAGCCCCCTCGCATCCAGTACGGTATAATACTTATATAAGGTGCAGTCGATCAATTCCGTTTCCCAGCCCAAGGCGCCAATCTGCAAGATCGTCTGTTTGCAGCTGACCGTAATCGAACGCTGCAAATAATCGGTCTCCTGCCGCCTGAGCACTTCGCCGCGCGGAGTTTGATAGTAGGAAAATAAAAAGTCGCGCTTCATCGCATGTCAACACATGAGGATTGGTTGGTGTTTTTCCGAAAAAAATGTTATATACTTTGAAGCAAACGGCTTTAAAATTCGTTTGCAAAAATGACAACCGCCACTTGTTCGCAACTGGATTCAGACAAGTAATCTGCTGAAGGGGGCGTCGTTTTTTTATGATGCCACAAATCAGCACCTTATAGACATAAAAAGGGTTAGAAAATGCAAATTAATTCTAACAGGTCAGTCAAATTATTGTCCCTGTCGCTCTCGTTGATCGCCGCTGGCTGCTCCCAGACTTCAAAAGATTCCTTGCACACCTACGACAGGCCGCCGCAAGTTTCAGCTGATGACAGTAGTTTTTTCGGTCGATTTTCTAACCGTTCGCATAGCAAAAGCCACGGCGGCCAATACGAAACGGTATGGGAGCGCCTGTTATCGCTCTATGCCCTGCCCGAAATCGATAACGAGCGCGTTGATCGCGAGATCAGCTGGTATCTTCAGCATCCGCAATCGCTCGTTTCCTTGCAGCAACGCGCGGAACCCTATTTGCACCTCATCCTCGATGAGATCGAGGCCAAGCACATTCCGGGCGAATTGGCCTTGTTGCCGGTCGTGGAAAGCTCATTTGTTCCCGACGCCTATTCAAAGAGCGCCGCCTCCGGGCTTTGGCAATTTATTCCTTCCACCGGCCAAGAGTTCGGACTCAAGCAAAATTCCTGGTACGACGGACGCCGCGATGTCTATGCGTCAACCAAAGCGGCGACGTCTTATTTGAAGCAGCTCAGCGAAAACTTTAACGGCGACTGGCTGCTGGCTCTGGCCTCCTATAACTACGGCAAGGGCAATGTCAGAAAATGTATCGAAAAAAACGAGGACATGGACTTGCCGACCGATTACTGGTCGCTGAACCTTCCCGATGAGACCTACCATTACGTGCCGAAGCTGCTCGCCGTCGCCAAGATTTTCGCGAACGCCGAGCGCTATAATATTCCTCTGCGCCACATCCCGAACAAACCTTATTTCGAAGTCGTCGACATCAAGGCGCCGATCGATCTCAGCAAGGCCGCGCGGATGGCCAACACACCGCTCAGCGAGTTTCTCAAATTAAACCCGGGCTTCAATCGCTGGTGCACCGCGCCGGACGGGCCGCATCGCTTGTTGATACCGGTAAAAAACGCGCCGCTGTTTAAGAAGAATCTGGCCGAGATACCCTATTACGAGCGCGTCAACTACTCGAAACTGGTCGCGGAACAGGAAGAACAGATCATTGCCGAATCGAATTATCATAAGCCCGAGCCCACTGTGATCAAACCCGCAGAGGCGCGCCCGTCTTTGGCGCAAAATTTTGCAAGCTACAGGGTCAAACGCGGCGAAACCTTGGCGTCGATCGCCCAAAGAAATCATACGACGGTGCAAAACCTGCGCAGCACCAATCATTTGGCGAGAAACTCGGTTAATTACGGTTCGATCTTGAAGATTCCGTCTGCAGCCGCCAACCCAAGCGCCAAATCGCTTATCTTAGCCAAGGCTTCCCGCGCCGCGGAAAGCTACCACACCGTGAAAAAAGGCGATACTTTCTATAACATTGCCCGGCGTTACGCCGTCAGCCCCAAGGAATTGGCAAGCTGGAACCGTGTCAGCTTAAACGCCGCGCTGACGCCCGGACGCAAGCTGACGATCAAAGGCCGCGAGCAACAGGTCGCTTCCTCCTCAAACAGCCTGCGCTTGATCCGCTACACCGTCAGAAAAGGCGATACGCTGACCCAGCTTTCCAGAAAATTCAATATTTCGGTGACCGATCTGCGCAAATCAAACGCGGTAGCGTTGTCTAAAGGTTTACAGCCCGGCCAAACACTGAAAGTTTTGGTGGATAGCAGCCACTCAACGATTTAACCCGCCCCTGGCGGTTTCGTCCTGTAACCGCCACGCGAATTTCATTGTTATACATGCCCAAGGCCGTGAAACGTTACGGACGGGATGTATCTCCCGTCCGGCACCCAGAGAAGCAGGCGCTTCGCGTCATGGGCTCCCAAGCGGGATGGGCCTGGGAACAAGAAAATGAGCGATCCCTTTCGTGAATCTTTGTGTATCACGATGAGCGCGGGAACGCTAGCGGTTATGCTTTTTTCTCGTTCCCATGCAGCACGCTCATCGCTGACTGCTTCCGTTCCGACTAATTCACCCGTGAACCCTGTGAGGGCGCCGGAGTGTCTTCATAAATTCCGGTCAGTTTGCGTTTGAATTCATTAGCTATCTGCCTTGAATCCTGATTGGATTTCACGACGCGCGGAGTAATGAGAACCACCAGCTCAGTTCGAGCCAGAGTATTTGACGTGTTACCGAACAACGGTCCAATCAACGGTAATTCATGTAAAAAGGGAAAGCCTCCTTTTACCACGCTTCTATTGTCGTCGATTAAACCACCGAGCACGATGGTTTCCCCGCTTAAAACCGCCACATTGCTTGTGATTTCGCGGGTTTGGATCGTTGGTGAGTCGATTTGGCTGGACTGGGTTTGAACGGGTCTTTCGACGCTTTGTTCGATATCCATGATGACCATGCCATTGGCGTTAACCCTCGGCTTAACCTTCAATTTCACACCGGTTTTACGCTGTTGGATGCCGCTGGTGACTAATCCACCCGAAGTCTGGGTACTACTATTTCCAATAATAGGGGTTGTTGAGTTGACATTGGTGACATTCGTGGATTGCGAGGTTCTTAACGGAATTTCGTCACCGACCTGAATTGATGCCTCCTGGTTATTCAAGACCATCAAGGAGGGCGTCGAGATGACGTTGACTTTACCTTTGTTCGCTTCTGAGGTTAAAAGGGCTCGGATATCACCTGAATCGCTTGCGAAAGCATAACCGAATCCCCCCGTAGCGGCCGCAAGCGCAAGCGATTTTATACCTACATCGGCAGTTGGCGTCGACGAGTTTAAGGGTGCACCTCTGTTTTGTGCAACACCAGTTCCCCCCGCATACGAGTGTTCGATGTACCACCTGATGCCGTATTCCAAATTATCGGTCAACGAGACGGAGACGATCTGGGCATCCACCAACACCTGCAATGGCATGACGTCAAGCTGCGTGATCACTTTATGGATTACCTCATACTCCTGAGGCGTCGCCACGACCACAACCGAATTGTTCGCTTCATCGGCAATGATCCTGACATTTTCACCGACATTGGAAACCGAGGCATCGCCGGTCTTTCCGGTTGATGCCGTCCGCTGCGAACTCTTAGTCTTTTCGGTAGAACTTTTATTGGTTATCGTAGCCGCCGTTTGACCTGGCGCGACTTTGGCCTGCTTGCTCGGCATCGCGGCGCCGGTAAAGATCGCGTTCAATTCGTCAGCCAATTCGACCGCATCCATGTGCTGAACACGATAGACATTGACGCCGCCGCCATGCGCCGAAGTCGCCCGGTCTAATCGGTACACCCAGCTTTCAATATCGCGCAAATAGTTCTGCTGCTGCGTAATCGCCAATACCGCATTCAAGCGCTCAATCGGCAAAAAGCGGAAAAAATCACCGCCCTCTTCTCCGCCCTTCAAATCGAACACGGCCTCCAGCTCCTTGATAACGTCCTCGGGAGCCGCATGCTCCAAAGTAAACAGACCGAACGAGCGGCCGCGCAGCACATCGATATCGAAGGTGGCGACCAATTCCATGATACGCTCAAGTTCCGCGGATGACCCGGAAACGATCAGCGCGTTTCTGCCGGGATCCACACTGATGCCGGTTTTTTCCTGCAACAGCGGCTTGATCACTTCGAGCAGATCGGCCGCCGCCACATAGCGGATCGGAATCGCGCGGCTTTGAAAACCCGCCTGACCCGCGCCTTGCCCCACGCCGGCGCTATACACGGCATCCGCGGCCGGCTCGATATGGTAAATCCGCCCCTCCTTGACCAGCGCCGCATTATTCAATCGCAACACCATTTCCAGAGCCGGCAGCAGTTCTTCCTTGGTCAAGGGTTCGGTCGTCTGCAAGGTCACTTTACCGGCAACCTTCGGGCTCAACACATAATTCTGCCCCAGGATATCGCTTAAAATCACCTTCGAGACTTCGCCGAGATCGGCTTCGTCGAAATTCAGGCTATAAGTGCCGGGCCCAGCCGATTTGGCTTGCGGCTGTCTGGAGCCGCCGCCCGCCCTCGATGATGGTCTTGGCGAAAAACGGCCGGAAGCAGGATACAACTCGATTTTTGACTTTAAAGACTCTTCAGTCGCTTTTTTATTTTGCAGTTCTTCAAATAAAACGCCGGAGTTTTCGTTTAAAGCCGGTTCGGATACCGGCGTCAACTTCAGTTTTTCCGCCGGTTTCGGCCCCATAAACTCGCAACCGGAAAGCATTAAACCCGCCGCAACTAAACATGAAGCTGTTTTTAAGGTGGTTGAATTATTCTTCATTTTCGCTAGTCTCGGATTCATCTTCAGCGGGTTCGGATTCAACGGGTTGCCTTCTGTTAAGCCTTCGCCGGATAGCATCGTCCTGTATTTGTCCTGTGTCGTTTGTTTTTGCGAGCGGTCGCTGTGCATTCCGCCGCGGATTTTGTTGTTGCGTATTCTGGTTTTTAATTTGCTCCGGCGGCAACTCCTTGGGCTTGGGTTTTCTCAGTACCAATTCCTTGGATTCCCCGCCTAACTCAAAAACCACCCGATCCGGTTTGATCTTCGTCAAGCGCCAGCCGTCCACGTCCTCATTTTCCGCGACTTTCCGATAGTTATCGGCTTTGCCCTTTGCTCCGGGCGCCGCAGAAGGCACGGCTCCCGCCACGGCCGGGGCAACGGCGGCGTCCTTGGTGCGGCTCAACAACGCGGACAAGCCATTTTTTCCGGTAAAAATTCCGTCCAGGCGCCAATCAAAGGTTTCGCTGCCGATTTGCTCCTTCTCTTTTTCGGAGCTAGCTTCTTCTACCGGTTTTCTGCCTTTTAAAAATAACGGCCTGGCAACCAGATCGACATAACTTTCCTCGGTTTTCGCGCCCAGATCCACTTCCGGAATCTGCTCGCTGGAAAAATCCGACGACGTTGAAGACTCGATTGAGCTCAGCAGGCGGCTTTCGGAAAATTTCGCGAGCAGCCATTCGGCAACGATAATAACGAGCAATGCCGCGCAAATAGCCGATACCAATTTTAAAATTTTAATATTGATATTCATTCGGCCTTCTTTCTCATAAAACTGACCGCCTGAAAATTCACATTCAAGTCATTGGTCTGTTCAATCTGCCGGGTGTTCCGATTCCTGACTCCGCGCATGGGCCGGATGTCCAACTGATCGATGATAATCAGCGGAGTCGATGTTTCCAGCCGATAGAGGACTGAGCGCAACACCTCCGAATTGCCGGTCATGCGCACGCTGACCGTCAACAGGCTGAATTTGTCCTTGCTTTTTACCGGCAAGGCTTGCGTGCTGCTGAGTTGGCCGCCCGCATCCACGATCGCTTTCTTAATGAACTCCTGCACTTCGGCCGAAGCCAGCGCCTCGGTACTTTGGCTATTGAAATAGTTTTGCTCCTGGATCGCTTCCTTGACGGTGCCGACGCTATCGATCACCGCATCCTTGCCGGCCAATATCCTTTCATATTGCCTCAATTTAAGCGCAAGCTGGCCTTTTTCTTCGTGCAGATCCATCCACTTGCTGACCGCCGGCACAAAAACAACCGCGATCAGCAGCAAAATCACCGCGGCCAGAAGACCGACGGCCAACCCGCGCTGTATGTTCCTATTCTTTTCTTTGCTCACCGGACTGTTCCGCTTTGACAATATCGGCCGTTATCTGAAAACGCTCAAAACCGGTCGTCGTATCCTGAGTCACCGGCGAAACGAATTTGGCATTCGCAAAGGTTTCCGAATCTTCCAGCACCGCAATCAAGCCGGAAGCGGAAGGCGATTCGCCTTGTATCTGCAGATGGCCGTCCGCAAACTGCAAATAAGTCAGCCAGGTAGTGTCGTCCTTGATCAAGGCGCTCAGCGTATTCAGCATCTCGATGACGGGCGGCGAAGCGTTTTTCGCCTTGATCAAATCTTCGGTTTCCGCTATCACGGCATCGATCTCTGCCTGCATGCCTTTGATCTTCTTGGCATCTTTCTCTATCGCATCGATTTTTTCCTGCAACAGCGTGACCGTCTGATATTCAAACAGCACAGGCAAGAACAACACCGCCGCCAATAGCAGAATCACGCCCCCCGCCAGCGCCGCATAGATCAGATGGGAGGTTTTACTGGTGTTGGCGCCGAGCCACTCCGGGAATAAATCGTAGGCTGCGTCGAGTTGCTCCAAATCATTTTCCGCGTCTTCATAATCCGCGAATAACGGTGCAATTCCAAGCGCGGTAAGATCCGCATAAAGGCCATCCAACACTTCGCGCGGGGTCAATATCAGCAGCACCTGGATCAGCCCGGGCTCAGCCGCCGTATCCAGTAATTTTACCGCAAAATAGACCTGTTCCGGTTTAAACGGCGTAAATCTCGCCAATTCGTAGGCAACCACCTGTGCCAGATTTTCTTTGGCGGCCGCCGGCAACGCCAGCTCCCGGCAAATCCCTTCCGCACGATGCAGACGCACAATAAAATGGGCCTTGGCGAGCCGTTCATCCGTTGCCAACAATTCACTGAATTGCGCAGCGCCTTCTTCATTACGGCTCAGCACGGCCAAAGGCTCTTGCGCCTCGCCGGCGTAAGTCAATTCGAATTGATTGCCCTGGGTCCTTATGATGACCGTATCGTGCTTGTCGCTAATGAGCGCCCTGAGTTTTTCAGGCACCAAAAAAGCGAGCTCTTTCCGCCACCATCTAAAGAACTTTTTAAAATCCAGTTCGATTGTCGAATTAAGATTTAGCATTCGGCGTCACTAATAATGAGTCCTTGTCCTCGGAAAATAACGATGTATCGGCTCTTTCTTCGCGTTTCCAGCTTAAAGTTTGAAACGGCAACGCGCCGCCCGCCGTTCCGCCCACCACCTGATTATAGGTCACGATGGTTTTTATTATAGCGCCCGAACCATTCTCAAGTTGAGATTCGGCAATAATTTCAATGATGTTGCCCTGTCCCGATCCGCAATTGAAACCCGGCCCCAAGCTCACAGGCTGCATCGGCAACCCGGTTATCGCACTTTGCCTGCGCAATTCCATGCATTGCTCCACCAGCGCCGCATCCAATCCCAAAGCCAGCATCACTTCTCTCGATGCCTGCGCCAAATCGACTTGCGGCTGCCCGGAGTATATCGTGACCAAGGGCTCCAATTGCTTCAAAATCGTCTCATCCATGCCCAATACCATTTGCAGTTCTTCAAGCGACTGAAACGGCTTATTTCTCGGCTGATACAGTTTGCCCGCCTCTTTATATTCTTTTTTTTCCGCCCCCTCGATGTTGACGAGGTCGTCAGGATCGCGCCAATCCATGATTGCCGAAACCAAAGCGGTCTGTTTTTCCTCGTCAATGGGAACTTGCGCCATCAGTTGCTGCAGCTGCACCTGATTCGCGTTGTTCACATCGATCTTGCCGGTTTCGCTTTGCAAGCGGATTCTGACCAACGCATTCAGAAATTGTATCTGATAAATATTACCGTCGGTATGCCAGCGCTTGGCCGGGTCCGGGTTCATCAGCATCATCTGTGCCATCGCGATGCCGGATTCGGCCGCCGCCAGAGCCTGCGCGCCGCCGGTGAGGCCGGCTATCACCCCGGTTTCTCGCCGCATCGTCAGAGAAAAGCTTGCCGCCATGATCATCAACAACGACAACACCCACAGCACCAACACCAAGGCAAAGCCTTGGTGTCTCGGCATGGCGAACGCAAGCGGCCGCATGCGCAACGCCATCAAATCTCCGCAGCGGCCTCCGGAATTATTCGTCAGCATTGTCTTGCGCGCCCTCCTCATCGCCTTGGGCATCCTGACTATCTTCATCGCCGGATTGATCCGATGCCACCCCTGAAGCATCTGTGGCGCCCGCCAATTTTAACTCGAAAGTCATTTCCGGCCAGAACACTTGATTTTCAAGATCGACCTTGATTTTGACCAATTTGGGCAATTCCTCCCTTTGCAGCCATTGGTCCTGCCAACGGCTCTCGCTTTCTCCGGCTTCCTGGCCGAAATAGGCCAGCGAAAAATTGCCGACATGCCTGATCAAGGTCTCTTCTTCAGTGATCCATTCATCGCCCTCGGCAACAGGATAAAACGGCGCAATCGTCACTTTTATGACATTTTCCCTGTTTTCGTTCAGTAATTGTATCGTGAACAGCTGCAAGCCGGCTCTGCCCGCGCTGGCCGGAAAAGAAGAGACGAACTGCAACGTCTGGCGATCGCCTTGAAAGGAAAAAAGCCGTTCTTCCTTGGTAAAATCATTCCAGAGGGGCTTCGCCATCACCAAATGGCGCTGAAAAAAATTGACGACGCCGGCGGTTTCGCTGACTTCAAAAATTTTTTTCTCGCCCTTTTCCCAGCTTTCCGCGCACATTTTCAAGCTGACAAACAACAGCGTCATCATCACGCTGAGCAGAGTCATCGCCAGCAGCACTTCAATCAGCGTAAAACCTTGAACCGACTTAGGGCTTCGCAACGGCAACCCCCGCCAATTTCAGCTTTGTCAGCTCGAACTGCCTTGCGCCACCGCCTCGGCGATTTTGCCCTCCCCAGCTGACCGTGGCAGTGACCATGAATAACTGGGCGGGAATGGCCTGCGTATCGATCCCTTCGGCGGTCAAAACAAAAGGCGTTACCGTCAGATCCCAACGATATTTATCATTTACCACGCCGGACGCCTGCCCTGACTGCAAGGGGCCTTCGACACCCGGCATCGCGATCATGGCCTCGGCGATCTGCACCGCGGCGGTATAGTCTTCCGAAACCGTTGCATTGCGCAGACCCGAAGAAAAAATATTCAATAACACGCCCAAGGCGATTGCCATGATCGAAAAAGCCACCAGAATTTCGAGCAACGAAAAGCCGCGCTGAAATTTAAGCTGTCTTTGCATCGCAAGCATCGCCTGGCTCCGGTCAGTCGCGCGTAACATCTTCGACTTCGAGTTGACCGGTCAGCCAGTTGATGTCGATTTGCTTCGACACCTCGCCTCGGTCCAAAACCACCCGCCCGCCGGTCGAAGAGCCGTCCGCAAAAAAGCGGATATTGGCCTGACCCTCTCCGGTCAGTTCGCTCTGCGCTGTCACCACCGTCACCGCAATCGACTCGGGTATCGAATAGTCCTTGTCACGGTCGCCTACCTTATACGTATTGTTGGCAAGATCGAACGCCACGGTCATCTCCTGATGCCTCATCAGCGCCTGGCCCCTGGCATACCGCAACGCGGACACGACGTCCCTGACCACGGCCTTGTGCTCAAAAGCGCCTGTGCCTGAGGATAAATTTAACGCGACGACCGAAAACCCGAGAACGATGATGACCAGTACGATCAGCAGTTCGAGCAAGGTAAATCCTTGGGATCGGCGCAGCGAAACCTGCAAGAGAGGCCTCATATCATTTCAGCGCGTTATCCGCAGCGGCCAAGAGGACTTATGATCGGGCAACATATCCATCGCTGCAAGCGGCGCGAGCAGGGATTTACTCCCAGCTCAGCACATCCCGATTCTCGCCTTCGCCGCCTTCTTTTTCATCCGCACCGAAAGAAAACAGATCGAAGGGCCCATGTTCGCCCGGTGCAACATAATGGTATTCATTTTGCCACGGGTCCAGCGGCACTTTTGACTTGCCCAGATAAGGGCCATTCCAGCGCTTTGCATTATCGGACGACTCGACCAGCGCCGCCAAGCCTTGGGAAGACGTAGGATAACGGTCCATGTCCAGCTTGTACATTTCCAGCGCCTGACTCAATTCGGAAATCTGTACTTTTGCGGCTTTGCTCTTGGCTTCCGCCATATGTTTCATGACTTTCGGTCCGACCAGACCGGCCAGCATCGAAATGATCGCCAACACGACCAATAATTCCAACAGGGTAAAACCGCTCTGTTTACGATAAATGTGTCTCATGTGTTTGTCATTATCCATTAGCAATGTTTAATTTATATAAAAACTTCTCTTCACTCTCAAAACGGCACGGCCGCGGGGCTTTCGCCCTGCCCCGCCAAACGCCATCGCTTTAGAAAGCCAAATCATTGACGCTCAAAATGGCCAGCAGAATCGAGACGATGATGCCGGCGATCATCAGCCCCAGGGTGATGATCAAGGCCGGCTCCAGCAAGGCCAGCATGCGCTGAATCGCGATTCTCAACTGTTTATCGTAGATTTCGGCCACACGCAGCAGCATTTCTTCCAGATGCCCGGTTTCTTCGCCCATTCTAATCATTTGCACGGCCATTTTGGGAAAAATTCCGGTTTTGACCAAGGCATCGGACATCCGTTTGCCCTGCTTCAACTCCTCTTCCGCAAACTGGATCGCGTCGACCAGCACCAGATTGTCCACGGTCTCCTTGACGATGACCAAGGCGGAAAGTATGGAAACGCCATTGCCCAATAAAGTTCCCAGGGTCCGGGTCATGTTCGCGGTTTCCTTGTTCACGATAACCATGTCGGCAAGCGGCAGTTTCAGAAAACGGCCGTCCCACACCTTCTTTCTGACCGGATCGGCCAATTGAAAGCGCATATAGCTGACCGCAAAAATCGCGCCGCCGATCAATAGCCACCAATAGCTCTGCAGCCATTCGGCGAGGCCGACCACGATCTGCGTCGACACCGGCAATTGCTGGCCCGCGCTTTCAAACATTTCGGTAAACTGCGGCACCACAAAAATCAGCATCACGAACAGCGACGCCAGCGACATCACCAACAACACCGCCGGATAGATCAGCGCGGTGCTGACCGTGTCCTTCAATTCGCGCGAGCGCTCCAGATATTCCGCCAGCCGGTTCAACACATCGCCCAGGCTGCCGCCAGCCTCGCCAGCCCGAATCATGTTCAGATAGAAACGCGAAAAAACGCCGGGCTGCTTGTCCAGCGCGTCGGCCAGGGACGAGCCGCCCTTGACCTTTTCCAACACCCTCGCAATCAGCTTGCTCAGTTTTTCATTGTCTTCGGTCAGATCGATCAACACGGTCAGCGACTTATCCAACGGCAAGCCGGAATCAAGCAGGGTCGCCAGTTCACTGGTAAACATGCCGATTTCCTTTTGACTCAGCTTGGTCTGTTTTGCTCCCAGACTCAGGCCGAGAAAATTTTTTGCGCTGGCCGGGCTGACCTTGATCGGAATGTAGCCTTCCGCCTGTAACAGGCCGATCAGGCTGGCCTCGTCGCTGGCATCCCGCACCCCTTCCTCGGTTTCGCCGAGGCTGTTGATCGCTTTATAGGCATACAGCGGCATATCAGGCTTCCGTCGTGACGCGCAACACTTCCTCGAGGGTCGTGACGCCCTGCACCACCTTGTTCAGGCCGTCTTCGTACATCGTCCGCATGCCCTCTGCGACCGCCAGTTTCTGGATCTCGCCGGCTTCTTCGTGCGCCATGATCAATTTGCGCAGCGGATCGGTCATCTGCAAAAACTCGATGATCGCCAGACGTCCGCGGTAGCCCACGCCGCCGCAGGAGGCGCAGCCGACCGGTTTGAATAATGTGATGTCGCCTTCCGGCTGATAACGCTTGAGATTCAATTCGGTAACCAGCTCGGGCGGCGCCGGATGGCCCTCCTTGCAGTGCGGACACAATTTTCTGACCAGACGCTGCGCCAAAATGCCGTTAACGGTCGAACTCAACAGATATTCTTCCAGCCCCATGTCCAGAAGACGCGTGACGCCGCCCGCCGCATCATTCGTATGCAGCGTCGACAGCACCAAGTGACCGGTCAATGCCGATTGCACCGCGATTTTGGCGGTCTCGAGATCGCGCATTTCGCCGATCATGATCACATCCGGGTCCTGCCGGACGATCGACCGCAACGCGGCCGCAAAGGTCAGGCCGATCTGCGGCTTGGCCTGAATCTGATTGACGCCTTCCAATTGGTATTCGACCGGGTCCTCGACCGTGATGATCTTGCGTTCGGAGGTATTCAGCATCTTCAACGCCGCATACAGCGAGGTCGATTTACCGCTACCGGTCGGACCGGTAATCAGGATGATGCCGTGCGGCTGCGCCAACACTTCGAGGAATTGCTCCGAATGCCGCCCCGAAAAACCGAGCGCCGCGAAATCGAACACCATGTTTTCCTTGTCCAGCAAACGGATCACCACGCTTTCGCCGTACATCGTCGGGATCGTCGACACCCGCAAATCGAGCTCCTTGCCGAGCATCTGCACCTTGATGCGGCCATCCTGCGGCAGCCGGCGTTCGGCGATGTTCAGCTTCGCCATGATCTTGATCCGCGAAATCACCGCGGCGGTCGACTTGACCGGCGGCGAATTGATGTCCTGCAACACGCCGTCGATGCGCAGCCGGACCTTCAAGGTATGCTCGAACGGCTCGATATGAATATCCGACGCCTTCGTTTCGATCGCGCGCTGCATGATCAGATTCACCATCTTGATCACCGGCGCCTCGCTGGCCAAATCCTTCAAATGCTCCAGATCTTCCTCGCCGACCTCATCGACGCTCAGATCATCGACGATCCTGTCCATTTGCGAGCGCCCTTCGCCATATTGCATCTCCAGCGCCGCATCGATTTCGGACAACAGACCAACCTTCGTTAGAACCCTTTTGCCGGTCGCCAGTTTCAACGCATCGATCACGAATTGATCTTCCGGGTCCATCATCGTGACCTCGATCTCTTCGTCACGGTTAGCCATCCCGATCACATGATAGTTCTTCAGAAACCTGAGCGACACGCTGTCGGGCAACTGCGGCTCCAACGGATATTCGCCGGACACGGTCTTCTCGAAATGCCCCGACGCGACAAACGCATCGGCCACGTCGAGCTCGGAGCACAAGCCCAGCTTGACCAGCAAATGCGGCAGCCCTTCCGCAACCGAAGACTTCTGCATCCGCTCGACCTTTTTCAATTCGCTGGCGGACAGCTTGTTTTTATCGTGCAGAATGTTCAGAAAGGATTGATAAGGTGTCGCAGCCTTTTCCATTACGATTTCCATATTGAATCCCTCAACTGTGATGAGCCGGCAAAAATGACAATTTTAAGACCTAAGGGTGACAGTAGAATTAAAATATTAATGACGTCGCCGATGACTCCCGGTCCCGAGAGGATTTGCCCTGGCTGGAGACAAAACGCAAATTATATTTATCGATCAGGCTGTACAGCGTGGCGCGAGAAATATGCAAAACTCTTGCCGCCCTGGTCACATTATAATTAGCATAACGCATCGCCGAAAGAATTGCATCCTGATCCGCTTCGGCGCGCCTTGCGTTTTGGCGAATCGATTCGGCAACCCGTTTCTTGCCCGTTCCGAATTCGCCGGCGAGCAAAACCGGGCCATTCCGCTCTGAAATCTTGGCGATTTGCCGAAATAGTTAGCATGGCTGCTGATCAACCTGCGCTCGTGCTCTTAAACCTCGGCGTTGACCTTAGGACATAATGTTGAGGCACTTAATTCCACAATCGACGCGTTGCGGCAATAAATCCCCACGACTTTCTTGCTATCCGATTAATCTGGCTGCCCGTTCGATGATGAGGCGTGCATCGATCTCGCGGATCGAAAAGTCGTTTTTGTTCAATTTGAAAGGATTCACCACGGATGCGGACTTGACGACTTGATTGATGTCGGTCTGATACACACGGCTGACCGGCGTCGGTCCGAAGATCGTGATCGACGGCCTGTTCAGCGCCCAGGCCATGTGCGTCGGCCCGGTGTCGTTGCCGATCAATAAATCGGCGCGAGCTATCAACGCTTTCAGGCTGTTCAAATCCAGCTTCGGCAAGGCTTTGACATAGCCGCTTTGCGCCGCCATCCATTCGGCGCGCGCTTTTTCCTCATCGCTAGCCCAAACGGCCAGGCAGTTTTGTTTTAGCGCCTCGGCAATTTTGACATAGCTTTCGGCCGGGTAATTCCGGCTGTCCCAGGTCGAACCGGTCACCAGCACGATGTTCTTTCGGTCTTGCCGCAGATAGTCGTCGAGGCAGGGCGATGGGGCCCGATAAAACAGAAACGGGGTTTTATGCAGGATTTGCTCGCGGCTGATGTCAAATCCCAAGGGCCGCGACAGCACCGCCGCATTGCGGTCTATCGTATTCGCATCATAGGCGCAGTGGACTTTCTGATGATAAACCCAAGAGGCGGCTTTTTCGCGTATCGAGTCGGCATCGAAACCGGCGACCTTTTGGCCGATCAAGCGGGCGACGACCGCCGACTTGATCAGGCCTTGCGCGTCGATGACCCAATCGTAGTGGCACTCCGCAAACGCGCGGATTTTTCTGAGCTCCGCGAAGAAGCGCGACTTGTCGGTCTTCAGCGCTTTCAAATTGACGGTCAATATCTGGTTCAGGTCGGGATTGTGCGCCAGCACGCCCGCAAAGCGTTCCTCGACAATCCAGTCGATCCGGCTCTCGGGAAACTGTGCCTTGATGAATTGCAGCGCCACCATCGCATGCACGATGTCGCCCAACGCCGAAAGTTTGACGATCGCGATCCGCACGCTGAATTACCCGGCCAGCAACGCTAAAATACGCTCAGGACCGATGCCGCTCAGGCAGCGCGCATGCTCCGGATGGCCTTCCGGATACAAAGGGCAGACGCGCTTGAAGCAGGGCGCGCAGTCCAGCTGCAATGATATGACTCGGGCCTTGGCATGCAGGGGCGGCGTAAAGCCCGGATCGGACGAGCCGTAGACCGCGATCAGCGGCTTATCGAGCGCGGCCGCCAGATGCATCAGGCCGGAGTCGTTGCTGACCACCGCGGTGGCCAGCGACAACAGATCGAGCGCCTGATCCAGTTGCGTGCGGCCGGCAAAATCAACGCATAATCCGCCGGTCTTTTGATTGATTTCCCCGGTTACCGCCCTGTCCTTCTCCGAGCCGAACAACCAGACCTGCCAGCCTTCGGCGATCTTCTTACGCGCCAGTTCGGCGAAATGGCCGCTCGGCCAGCGTTTGGCAGGGCCGTATTCGGCGCCGGGACACAAGGCCAGGATGTTGCCGCCGGTTTGGATTTGAAAAGCTTCGGAGACCGCCGCCTGCCGTTCAGGGTCAATCGGAATGGAGGGGATCGGATAGGCGGGAGGCTGCGCCGCGTTTTTCGGCAACGCCAGGGCGACGAAGCGCTGCACGGTCATCGTCAATTTTTGCTTGTCGAGTCTTCTGGCATCGTTCAACAGGCCCCAACGGCATTCACCGATATAGCCGGTGCGGACTGGGATGTTCGCAAAGAATGGGACGAGCGCGGACTTCCAGGAATTGGGCAGCACGATGGCGCGGGTATAGGCCTCGCTACGGAGTTGCCTGCCGAGCCTGATCCGATCGGTCAGACCGAACTGACCGTGCGTCAGCGGCATCGTGATCGATCGGGTCACCTCCGGCATCCTGTCCAGCAGCGGAAAGGTCCAGGCCGGAGCCAGCACGTCGATTTGGCAGGCAGGGTCGCCTGCTTTCAGCGCGATAAAAAGGCTCTGCGCCATTACCATGTCGCCGACCCAGGACGGGCCGACGACCAGTATCTTGCCCAAAGGTTTAGACTGCAAATTTATTTCGCGGTATAGGTCAACCATTCGGCATGGTCGTCCCTGCGTCCGTGGACATAATCGAAATACAGCGCTTGCAGTTTCTCGGTGATCGGGCCGCGGCTGCCGCTGCCGATCGTGCGGCCGTCGTGCTCGCGGATCGGGGTCACTTCGGCGGCCGAACCGGTAAAGAACGCTTCGTCGGCGATATACACTTCGTCGCGGCTGATCCGTTTGACGATCACTTCGAGCCCCTGCTCGGCCGCGATCGTCATGATCGTGTCGCGGGTGATGCCTTCCAGCGCGGAAGTCGTCTCCGGCGTATAGAGTTTGCCGTCACGGACGATGAATAGATTCTCGCCGCTGCCTTCGGCGCAGAAGCCTTCATGATCGAGCAGCAGCGCCTCGTCATAACCGTTCGCCTTCGCTTCCTGCAAGGCCAGGATTGAGTTGATATAGTTGCCGTTCGCCTTCGCCTTCAGCATCGTGCTGTTCACATGATTGCGGGTATAGGACGAGGTCCGGATCCGTATGCCTTTTTCCATGTTGTCGGCGCCGAGATAAGCGCCCCAGGTCCAGGCCGCCACCATCACGTGCACCTTCAGATTGTCGGCTCTGAGTCCCATGCCTTCGGAGCCGTAGAAACACATCGTGCGGATGTAGGCGCTGTCGAGATTGTTCTTGGAGATCGCGTCGCGTTGCGCCTCGTTGATGTCGTCCTTGCTGAACGGCATCGGCATGCTCATGATGTGCGCGGAGCGGAACAGGCGGTCGGTATGCTCCTTCATCTTGAAGATAGCGGTGCCTTTTTCGGCGTGGTAGGCGCGCAGGCCTTCGAACACGCCGCCGCCGTAATGCAGCGTGTGGGTCAGGACGTGAGTCTTCGCATCGCGCCAGTCAACCCATTTTCCATCCAGCCAGATATAGCCGTCTCTATCGTCCATCGTCATTTCCGATACTCCAAAGTGTGCTTAATGAATGTATAAATATGAAATTCGTCCGCCGGAGACATCCGTGCGGCATCGATCGCCGCCGATTCGTATCAAAGCGCACGCTGCCGGTAGTTGAATTTATGCGCCCCGGTGTAAGGGAAGAATTGTACTATAAAGTCGGCGCCGGCCATACCGGGATTCGGTAAAAGGTTGATGCGGCGCATTTTTTCGCCTTGGAAGCAAGCCCCGTACTCAGCGCGTCTCGCCGAGCAGAGTGCCGCCCACCTCGCCGTTCACATCGACCCAAAGATGCGGCAGCACGAGCGACTCCAGCCAGGCCGGGCCCTCTGCCTCTTTCAGCATCGCAATGGTCGAGGCGCTGCCGGCCACCACGCAGAAATCGGCAATCACGCTGACCGACGCCAGATGCCTGACCGGCCAGCCGGTGCGCGGATTCAAAATGTGCCCATAGCGCACGCCCTCGATGGTCAGACAGCGCTCGTAATCGCCGCTGCTGGCCATCGCGCCGCGGGCCAATTCCACCGTTTGCAACAGCGCGTCTTTGTGGCGCGGATGGCGAATTCCGATCCGCCAGGGGCTGCCGTCCGCGCGCGCCCCCAGCACGTTGATATCGCCGCCCAGATTGATCATCCCGTGCCGGATTCCCGCCGACCAGCACAGGCCGGCGGCGCGGTCGGCGGCGTATTCCTTCACCACGCCGCCGAAATCGAGTTCGATGCCGGGCAACGGAAATTCGAGAACCGGCGGTTGCCAGACGACTTTATCCCAGCCGACTTTCACGAGCAGTGCGTCGATCAAGCCTTGCTCAGGCAAGGCGCCGCTGTCAAAGCGCCAGGCGCGCCGCAGAATTCCGGAGGTAATATCGAACAGTCCGCCGCTTTGTTCATGGCAGGTGGCGGCATAATTCAGCAGGCCGGCGGTTTCGTCGTCGACGCTGATGCGGCCGCCCGCCGCCGCGACGCGATTGATTTCGGAGAGAAAACTGTCATGGCGATAGCGCGAATAGCGCGCTTCCAGGCGGGCGACATCGGCCATCGCGGCCTCGGCGGCGCGCCGGGCGGCCTGGCCTGTGTTCGCAAAAAGCTGAATCTCGCAAGGCGTGCCCATGGCCTTGAAGACGTGCCGGTAAAACTGCAAGGCTTTCAGTTTCCCGGCAGCGCGGCGGGCTGAAACGCGCAGCCCGCGCGACTAGAAGGCATAATGCCAGGTCGCCGACAAGGTGCCGTCGCGGTCCAGCTGATAGCCATTGTAATCGGTGCCGACCGGCTGCAGCCATTCGACGCCCAGCGCATTGCCGGCCAGATCGCCGCCCGGCACCATGGCATTGAGGCCGAAACCGACGTCCCAGAAACGGCCGCCATAGTTCATCGGATAATCCATCGGCCCCAGCTGATCGATGTATTGGTTGAACTGACCATCAATTGCACCTTGGATCGTATAGACGCCACGTACGTTCGCCGACAGCCAATGCGTCAAATTGTAGCCGCCCCAGGCGGTCGACTGGAAAATATCGCCTAATCGATACCCAGTTTCGCCGCTTTTTTCGAGCCGCTTGGTTCCGCTGAGCTGCGCGCCCCATGACCAGCTGTCGTAATTGCCGGTATACGTCACGCTCGGTTTGAAATCGAGCGTGCCGCTGCCGAGCTGCATGCCGTAATGGATCAGACCGCCGTCCACCTGGTGGTTGCGACGCAGTTCGATATCGACGTCGCCGAACGGGATGCTGAGACCCAGGCCCATGTGCAGATGATGATGACCGGCGTCGAGCACTTTGAATAAGGCATAAACGCCCATGTCGCTGATGCCGCCGGTTTCGTGGCCGTTCTCGACGTGATGCGGAATGTGTACACCGCCGCCGTCCGGCGCTTCGTCGTCCGGCGGCGCCCCGCTCAAACGCCGCATCGTCATGCTCATATCCATGAATTGCGGCATCACCATCAAATTCAGCCAGTCGGTCGGCGCATACATGATGTCGAGCATGTGCATGTGCATCGCCATGCTGTTCGGCTTGACGAAGCAGGGATTCGGCCCGCAGCCGTTAGCCACGATGGCTTGGTCGCCGACCAGATTCGAGCCGTGCAGCATGTCGCCGCCTTGACTGCCGTACATATAGCGGTAGCCGACCATGAAGCCGCCCTTGCCGAGCATGTGATCAAACATCACTCCGGCCGGCGCCATCGCGCCGTGATGGTGCTGATGGTGCGCATGACTGCCATGATCGCCGCTCGCCGCCAGCGCCTCCAGATTCACCTTCAGCGCGCCGTTGACGGCCCAGTAATCGAAATCGGCGTAATCGCCCTCGCCACTTCCGCCCAGCTTCAGGCCGCCCTGGTGGGTGTAATACTCGAATCCCAAACCGATATTGACGCCCTTCGCGAATTGTTTGTCGATCGTGATGCCGCCGCTCAGCGCGCCATAACCCGACAAGCGGTGGTCGCTCGAAAAATTATCCGGCAGCAACTTGCGGTTCAAATCGGCATAGTTCTGCTGGGTCGTCAGATAAGGCGCGTAAAAATCGGCCGCATCCTGCGAGTAATAACGAATTCGCGGAGTCACCGTCCAGCCGCGACCCAAAGGCTGCCCCCAATCCGCTTCGAAAGTATGCGCGTTGATGCCCCAATCGTCGACATAGTAGCGATAATTGAAATGCAATGCCGCATCGAAGGCGCCAATGTATTGCTTGTAACCAACATTGCCGCTTAATTGATGCCGGACATTCGGCCTTTGTTCAAGGAACGCCTGCACCTGTCCCGAATAGGCATAGTCTCGGTTTGTTGCCGCTTCTAGAAACGCGATCTCGACGACCTTATAGGGGTTTTCCATATAGCCATCGCTATAGGTATATCCGAGCCCGGCGTCGATCAGCGCATTCTTGTTCAATACCTGCGTCAGGCCGAAATGCGCGCCCCAATCCTTCCGATTACCATGAACGATTTTGCCATTCTCACCAGTAATCTCGATCTGATTGGTATATGCGTCGGTGTTGACATATCCCAGAATATCGTGATCCAGTCTGGCCTTGGTGTCGCTAGCGGTATAACTCAATCCGCCGCTCACAGTCGTCAACTTCTGATTGAAATCCAGCCGCCCCCCCAGATTCACGAAACGCGACTCGTAGTCGTCCTCCAACGAAATGCCGCCACCGACATCCACCGCAGCTTCGTCCCATTCGTAACCGAGCTTGAAATCGCCTTGTTTCCGAGTTTCCGGCGAAGCGGATGAAAGCGTATGAACCAACCGGTTATCGACGCCACCGATCAATTTTCCGAACCCATTCGTGCGCAATATATTTAATTGCGAGTCGAAAAATAATGGCGCAGTACTAGTGATGAGTGGGGTTGCGCCCGTCACGCCATCAGGGGAGTTCAGAGTGCTGTTGCCACGCATATCCAAAGGCGCCGTCGAGACCGGCGTGGCACCCGACCAGGTATCCTGCGTGTAGTGGAAGGAAAACTTGACGCGGTCCGTTAATTTGAGGTTGCCGCTGCCTTGCAGGGAATCGACTTCGATCGGACGAAATTTACTCTCGACCCCGAAAAGCTGGCGATTCTCCTCCTGATAATGACCGTATTGAACTTCGAACTGATCATCCGCCGCTTGAACCGTATGGCACACCAGTCCAGGCAAGGCCAACGCGGCGGCAGTCAGTGCGCCGAGTGGAGATTGAGATGGATTTGCGCCGCCCAATGCCGCCTGATCCCCTTTAATAGCAGCCACATCCACCTCCCTCGGACGAGCTTCCTCCCGTGGCGGCCTCGCGAGCTCCATAGCTATGGGCTCGCAATGCACTTTGTAGAGGGTACGGATCAAGCGCCATATGTGGTTTGGCAAGATTGCCGCGCTCCCAAGGCGCGACCTTAGCACAGCCTGCCAAAATGACGATTGCCGCAAACAGGAACGCGGCTTTGGTGCTGAAAAATGAATTCATCAATAACTCGTACGAAACTGTAATTGTTTAACTACATTTCGTTAACCGCCGGCCGGCTTCTCTGCTAATAACGCTTCGACTGTTTTACGCAGCTCCGCGCCCTCATCCGAGCGAAAACCCATGTGCACATGGCGCACGATACCATCACGCCCAATCAAGTAAGAAGACGGCATGGCTTTCACATCGTAGGCACTCGCACACTGCTCCGTGGAATCTTTGGCGAGCATGAAATTCACCGGGAATTGGCTGACAAAAGTTTTAGCATCCTCTAGATTTTCATCCAAATTGACGCCTATCACTTCTAGCCCCTTGCCTTTGAGATCACCAGACAATTCGGCCAGGAAAGGAAAGGATTTTGCGCATGGGCCGCACCATGACGCCCAAAAATCTATATAGACTACCTTGCCGCGAAGCGCTTTGGCATCATAGCTTTGCCCATCACTTAGCCCATTTAATGCGCATTCAGGCGCCTTCTGCCCCACATCAACCGCCAATAGGGCTTGAACGGGAATAAGCGACAGAATCGCACTGAATACGGTTTGGGCGGCAGGTATTTTCGCCCGTGCAAGTAAATCATTCATGGAGCGTTAGAGGTGGCTATGGAAAAAATGTCCGGTCAATTTTTGCGAATTGTACCCGATTTAGCGAATGCCATACTGCCTCATTGATCCTGAAGCAAATTGATTGCCGTCCCCGTACTCGTACTGCCATTGACCGTTTGGCATTGATAATTAAGCTCATAATCCGCCGCTTCAGAGCCCGACTTGTCGACGGTGACATAGAAATCACCGTCAACACCAGGGATATAGGCCGGAGCGCTTTCAGACCCGTCTCCGCCCACCGGATCTGTCGTATTCGATGCGGTGCCCGGTGACGTTGCCGTAGGCGCCTGATACGCCTGTACACTGACCAGCGGACTCGAGTTTGAAATCGTACGGATACGGACCTCTAAACGCCCCGTCTCTCCCGAGCCGTTGGCACTACAGGTCACCAGATAGCGGTCGATGGCGCCCGGATCTGCTCCTAATGCCCCGACTTGACTATCGGCCCAGGCAAGGCAGGTATACCCGCATGCGGTTAAAAATAACCCTACACCGGACACAGACTTTAAGGTCGGTTTTTTCATAATGGTACCGCCGTACTTTCAAAAATTTAAATTCAGGGACTACGGATATGCGCCGATCATTCAGGCTTGAGGATGGCTTGATAGTCATTTCCCCCAAAATTTCTTGATCGGTAAATTCGCATCGATATCTTCTTCGGACGGGTAGACATAGACATCATATCCCGGCCCGCCGCAGGCGGTTTCGTCCAGGTCTTTTGCAGGATCCCCAGTGATCGGGCGCACAAAAGTCAATGTGGACGGTATGCCGCCGAAAGCGGTCGTACTGGTCCCATCCACGGCATTCGGGAATTTAGCCGTAGTATTGGGCATCCACAAATTAGCTGATCCGGGCACGGGTGGAAACTTCTTTTTGCATATATCGGCAATCGCCACTTTCACTATCAGACTCTTTGCGCATGAGTCGGCTTTAAAGGGCAGCGCCGAAGTCATAAACGGCACAACTCCATGCAAAGAACTATCCAGCTTTCCTTTGAAACTTTCAAAACCAATACTGTTGCCAAGAGCATCTTTTTTCTCCCGGCTAAGTTTCATTACATCATTACTGGAAATCAGATGAACGATATTGGCCAATGACGTAATCGGTTCTGCCGACTTCTGGGGTTTCGCCGGCAGATAACCCGGCGTGCCGATAATGCCCGATTCGGGCTCGGCAAGTTCGGCAGGTGTGCCCAAAATATCCCCAAGCGTTAGAGACGATGGCCCGCCTAGAGGCGCATCCGACTTATATATTTTGGGGTTGACCGTAGGAAATAAGACGCTTTGGGCGATCACTGGCAAAACTTTTCCCTTGGGGTCCCGACATCCTTGCCCGACAACCACCGCATTCAGGGTTTCAGACTCTACCCGTACTTCATCCTTGATGACGGTCGGAACCAGCTCAGGCTTGATAGCTGGCGACACCGACGCCACTCCATCATCCTGCAGCGTTCGATAAGCAGTCTCCGTGTGCGTAATTCCGCTCATGCAATGAAACTGCATGCTATAGTCGGCTTCTCCGGCCCCAGCCTTATCGACAGTGACATAATAAGCGCCTCCTCCGCCATTGAGCGGGACGGCCGGACCATAATCTGTGTCGCCACTGACAGGATCAGTGCTATGCGACGATAGATTCTCGCTGTGCGCCTGAATGCTGACTAGAGGCCCCTTAGCGGTGATATTGCGCACTTGCGTTTCAAGCCGGTCAGAGCCCTCGCCGCAGGTAATCACATAAAAATCGGTGGCATTGGCGCTTTCGCCTAACGATCCAGACTGAGTGTGAGCCAGAACGCTATTGCTATAATCGAGAAAAAACAACCCGAATGCCGTCGAGACAATGTAATTTAAACGTTTTTTCTTCATAAATACACCTGAATGGACTCTCAACAAAGCATTGTTTCGCGCGCAGCCTGACTCTCGATCGAAAGCGTCGATAAGGCGGTATGATAACATGCAACGCCGTCCCGCATGCCCGCCAAAACGACAAAGCCGCCCGGCAAAATCGCCTGGGCGGCTACAACAGTCAAACCCCGAACCTATTGAGCCGGACTCGGCATCCCGGATCCGAAGCTTGCCCCCCTTGGCTGCTGGATTCCAGCGGCGCATACGGGAACGTAGGCTCGAAGACACCTACCCTCTCAGCTGAAGTCATCAATTGCTCCTTGAAAACACGCCTGGGTAAAAATCATTTACCCCAACGCTTTTGGATTGGCAAATTGGCATCTATGTCCGCTTTAGAAGGATAGATATACACATCATCCCCCGAGCCACAGGCCTCCGGCAGCGGATTGGTAGAAAGAGGCCTTTCTACCGTCAAAGTCGCTGGCGATCCGGCAAACGCGGTTGCGCTGGTGCCATCGACCACATTCGGAAACTTTGTTGTAGTATTAGGCATCCAGAGGTTTGCCGTGCCTTCTTGAGGCGGGAAAGACATTTTGCAGATATCGGCGATTGCGACCTTGATATAAACTTTTTTGGCGCACGAGCTCGTCTTGAAATTCAACCCTGATGTTCTGAAAGGCACCAGACCGTGCAATGTCGGGTCCAATTTGCCATTAAAGCCCTCGAAACCGATCACATTGCCGGTTGCATCGGTTTTTTCCCGCTGAAACTTAAAAATGTCCTTATTTTGAATCAATTGCGGGATATTCGCCAAACTATCAAGAGGCACCGCAGCTTTCGCGATAACCGCCGGTTTATACCCTGGAGTGCCTGGAGTTCCTTGAGCCTCTTTAGCTATGACGGCGGGCGTCTCAAAAACATCACCAAGAGTTAAGGTCGGCGTACTGTCAAAAACCTGATCTCCCTTGAGGATGATTGGGCTGACCGTTGGAAATAACACACTCTGCGCCACGACAGGAATTTTCTTACCCTTGGATTCGCAAGTGTGCCCAATGACGATGCTGTTGTAAGTCGTGGAGCCCGTGGTCACGGAGTTTTGTATCACCGTATGTGCGTAAGCAAATTGCGCCGCTCCGGAAATAACGGTTGCCAGCGAACACAAAGTTATTTTTTTCAAGGCCTTAGAGTTTTTCATTAGCTTTCCAATGGATATCGATCTTATTGTTTTTAAGTGAGTAGCGAGCATTCTATTGGCATTCTCGAGATGGACTAACCAATTGATTTTGATCACGCCATGGCGAATTGACCCTATCCGAACTACCGCTTGATGGCTCAAAGCGATTTGCGACCTACGCTGCCAGTCGACCAGGACGAACCCGCGACGCTCATGGTCAAATCTACCGAATGAACATTAAGCATGATCCGTGCCACAAATTGAGTTCTGTTTTTATGTTATGGTCATCCGCCCCACCGGCGGAAATTGGATGCCTGGCCGCACCTCTGTTAATTAATCCTTATCTATCGCTCACTTACGATCCATACACCGAATAAATCTGGTGCTTCTCAAGCCTAATCAGACACCCGTAAAACAAGCCCGCCCAGAAGAATGCCAACATCGATTCCTCACAATTGCCTGGAAATCGCACTATTTTTCCGCGCCATCTCTCCCTTGTTTGCGTATTTCAAGCAAAATGCGTGATATGACGCGAAATAAATGCGTCAAATAACATAGTTTAATTAAACCACCGGACTATCTCCTTGCTATTTTTTACAACCGAGGCCTTGCGGGAACACCAAGAGAATCCGCCGACACAACCCAAAATCGCCGCATTGCACGGCGACCCTGGGTTGAAGACATTGAATAAGGTCATTTCGCTTAATGCACCGAAACGACCGCAGCTACAGAACTTGAGGAAGGAGAAAACATTGCCATAACAATCCTGAGAGTGACGTCAATAAGCAATTTTCAATCGATTTGATCCTGAGACGGAGGCGCCGGCCAGGCTAGATGCCGGTAATACTCCAAATTTTTTGTAGGATCACAAAGAAATAAGCACTTAGCGTGCCATATCTCCCAGGAAGCAAACTTCGCATGACAGCCTCGGCGAAACAGGTCAAATGACACACATTTCATTATTGAGTACCCCCCGGCGCGATACGCCACGCAAGCATATTCAGTGGAGATAGGCGATGAGCCGCATACTATCTGCGCCAGATAACAATGTTTAATTATCTCAGCGGAATCATCCTCCCCTCGACTACGCGTCCATGATGCTTGCCCACAACGCCTCAACCTGCGCACTCAGCGCCGCCACTTCGGAGGGTTCTATCACCGCACGGTCGTCCTGAAGCACTTGCTTATGACCATAATCGCGATAGGCGCAATAAGCGGCTTTCAGGTTTTTCGCATTTTCCTTGGAAAGAAAACCCGCTTCGGCCAACCCGTCCAACTGTCTGACATTGTCGGTATAAGTCGTCAGCGCCGGAAATTTTTCCGCCTGACTCAGCACGCCGTACTGCACGATGAACTCGATGTCGGCGATGCCGCCCTTGCTTTGCTTCAGGTCGAACTTGCCGCTTTCCTTCTCGACCAGCGAGGCGCGCATCTTTTCGCGCATGTCTCTGACTTCTTTTTTCAACGCCTCGGCGTCTCTCGGGAGGCTCAGGATCATATGACGGACGGCTTCGTATTTGGCTTTCAATTTCGGGTCGCCGGCGATGAAGCGTCCCCGGACCAACGCCTGGTGCTCCCAGGTCCAGGCCTGATTTTTCTGATAGTCCTCATAGCCGTTGATATGACAGACCAGGAGGCCGGAGTCGCCGTTCGGGCGCAGGCGCATGTCGACTTCATACAACACGCCGGACAGCATCTTGGTGTCGAGGATGTGCCGGACGCGCAGGCCGAGCCGGCCGTAAAACTGGGCCGTTGAAATCGGCTTGTCGCCAGAGGTTAACGCATTGTCGTCAGCACAGTCGTAAATGAACACCAGATCGAGATCGGAGCCGTAGCCAAGTTCAATGCCGCCGAACTTGCCGAGACCGATCACCGCAAAACCGCTCTGCATGCTGTCGCAGCCGGGCGGAGTGCCGTGCTTTTGCACGAGCGCCAGCCAGGCGCGTTCGACGACTTTTTCGACGATGCTTTCGGCGATATAGGTCAGGTAATCGCTGACCACCATCAAAGGGATCGCGCCCATCAGGTCGGCCGCCACGACCTTCAGCACCTGCTGTTGTTTGAACTGGCGCAGCAGAATCATCACCTGCTCCAGGTCCTCGGCATCGGTCGAATGCAACAGCCAGTCCAGTTGCGCGGCCAGGTCCTTTTTGTTCAGCGGCGCGAACAGCGAGCGGGCATCGATCAGTTCATCGAACACCACCGGGTATTGCGCCAGATAGCGGCAGATCCAGGGACTGGCCGCGGCCAGCCGCAGCAACAGCGATAAGGCCTGTGGATTTTCGGACAGCAAGGTCAGGTAGACCGTCCTGCCGGCGACCGCGGTGAAAATATCCAATACACGCTTGAACACCTCGTCGGGCCGCTCAAATTCCCGCATCGCCTCGATCACCTGCGGCATCAGACGGTCCAGCACGGCCGCGCCCTTCGCGGTCAGCCGCCGCACCGGCGCCGAATCCTTAAAAGCCTCGAGGTTTTCGAGCGTCGCCTCGACATCGGCAAAACCGTAGGCTTTCAGCCGTTCGGCGTCATCGTTGTCGCCGTTCCAGGCCAGCCGGCCGGCTTCCTGCGGGCTCTCCTGTTTGCCCAATGAGAAGACTTGGCCGAACACCTCGTGCACGGCGCTTCTGACCCGGTCCAGTTCCCGCTTGAAGTCATCCCAGCAGGCAAAGCCGAGCGAAAAAGCCAACGCCGATCGCGCCTCGGAGGAGACAGGCAGATCATGCGTCTGTTTGTCCTGATATTGCTGGATGTGATTTTCGACGATGCGCAGGAAGCGATAGGACTGCTGCAACTGCTCGGCGTCCTCGGCGGTCAAGAGATTCAATTCGCCGAGGCGTTTCAACACGTCCATGATCCCCCGCACTTGCAGCGACTTTTCCTTGCCGCCGCGAATCAGCTGAAAGGCCTGGCCGATAAACTCGATCTCGCGGATGCCGCCGGGGCCGAGCTTGACGTTTTCCATCCGGTCCTTGCGCTTCAATTCCTGGGTAATCTGCCGTTTCAGCGAACGCAGTTCCTCGAAGGCGCCGTAATCGAGATAGCGCCTGTACACGAAGGCTTGCAGCATCGCCATCAGTTGCTTGCCGGCTTCGAAGTCGCCGGCGACCTGGCGCGCCTTGATCATCGCATAGCGCTCCCATTCCCTGGCCTGGGTCAGATAATAGTTTTCCATGCCGTCGAAGGTCATGATCACCGCGCCGCTGTCGCCATAGGGCCGCAGCCGGATATCGGTGCGGAACACGAAACCGTCGGCGGTAATGTCGTCGAGCACCCGGACCAGACTCTGGCAGAGGCGGGTGAAAAATTCGCTGTAGCTGGTTTCTTTGCGGTCCTGCAGCGCGCCTTCCTCCGGAAACGCGAAGATCAGATCGATGTCGGACGAATAATTCAGTTCATAGGCGCCGAGCTTGCCCATGCCGAGCACGATGATTTGCATCGGGCGTCCGTCCCTGAATACCGGCGTCCCGCGTTTTTCGGTCGCCTGCCGGTAGAGAAAATCGAGCGCATGGCGGATGCAGGCATCCGCAAGCTGCGACAAATCCATCAGCGTTTCCTGAAGGTCTGCCCAGCCGGCTAGATCGCGCCAGGCGATGCGGACCATTTCGCGGCGGCGGAATTTCCTAAGCTCTGACATCAGGGCATTTTCGGAATCGACGGCCAGCGCATTCAGCTGGTCCGGGTAAAAATTCGCCGGATAAACGCGAGTCAAATCACCGGAGTCGATCAGATCGATCAGCAGGTCCGGGCTTTTGCCGCATTGTTCGGCGACAAACGCGCTGCCGCACCAGACTCTCGGCAAAGACTCCGCAAGCGCGGGCGAACCCGGCAGCGCAAGGTTCAGCTCGGCCAGCCTTTCGGTCATTTTTTGCAGATTGGCGGCATGAATTTCTTGTAATTCGGCCGGGACAGTCAAGGCGGATTCGACGGGATGCATTGGCGATTCGATACGGTAAGCTTTGAAACCGGACATAATACCCATAAAATAGGTTTCCATGTAGGGCGTTGCCCACCGCTTAGCAAAAAATAAGAGACATGCACGACGACGCCCCGGATTACCTCCAGATGATTCTGACCAAGACCCGTAACGACCGGCAGCTGGCGCTAACGATTTTCTCGCAGTTATTTGCAGAATTGCCGATGCAATTGGACGGCATACAGAATGCGCTGAATCGTCAACAATACGATCTCGCCCGCCAAATCATCCATAAACTGCACGGCTCGCTGAGTTTTTGCGGGCTCGAAAACATCCGGAAACAGGCGCACAGCCTCGAAGAGTGTCTGGTCAGCAACAATTATGGGATGATCAGCCGCTACTGGTTTCAGCTTCAGCAATGCGCGTTTGAATTCACCGCCCAGCAGCAAACGCTGCTGGAAGAGTTAACCAGGGAAACTGTTTAAACTCGAAGCGGCTTTGCTGCCTTGAGCCCGGCCTTCACCGCTTTCACCCCCAACCCTCCTGAATACGATCATGTCAGAATTTAATCCCACCCTCGGCTTCATCGGTATCGGTCTGATGGGCAAGCCGCTGACGCTGAGGCTTTTGCAGCACGGCTTTCGGGTCCACGTCTGGAACCGCAGCCCGGAAAAACTGCAAGCTGTCGTCGCAGCTGGCGCAGAGGCCTGCGCGAGCATCGCCGAACTGGTGCGCGCCTCCGATGTGGTGATCACCTGTCTGGCCGACACCCAGGCGGTCGAATGGGCGCTGCAGCAGGGCATCATCGATCACGGCGCGCCGGACAAACTGCTGATCGACCTGTCCAGCATCGATCCGAACCAGACCCGCACCTTTGCGGCCGCGCTGCACGAAAACTGCGGCATGGGCTGGGTCGATGCGCCGGTATCCGGCGGCGTCGGCGGCGCCGAACAGGGCACTCTCGCGATCATGGCGGGAGGACTCCCCGATCATATCGACATCGCCCGCCGGGTGCTGCAACCGTTATACAAACAACTGACCCACATGGGCCCGGTCGGCAGCGGCCAGACCACCAAAATCTGCAATCAGATGATCGTCAGCTGCAACATGCTGGTGATCGCCGAAATGATCGCGCTGGCCAAAGCCGCCGGCGTCGATGCGGAAAAAATCCCGGCAGCGCTGGCCGGCGGCTTTGCCGACTCGAAGCCTTTGCAGATCGCCGGCCCCGAAATGGCGCTCGAACTTTTCGAGCCGGTCAAATGGCGCGTGAAGACCTTGTTGAAGGATTTGCAGATGGCGACCGAACTGGCCAGACAATTGGGCAATGCGCTGCCGATGTCGGGCCTCGCCGCGCAATTGATGCAGCTGCACGGCAGCCGAGGTTATCTGGAGCAGGACCCGGCCACATTGATCAAACTTTACGGGAAAGACTGATGCCGCGTTTTACTGCGAACCTCAGCATGCTGTTTACCGAGGTCGAGCTGATCGACCGTTTCGCGGCCGCGCGCGAACACGGTTTTAACGCCATCGAGATTCAGTTTCCTTACGAACTCGGCGCGGAGACGATTAAGCGCAAGCTGGCCGAACAGGGTCTGCAACTGGTCCTGTTCAACGTGCCGGCCGATGATTTGTTGCAGGGCGGCGAAGGGCTAGCCTGCGTGCCGGAAAAACAGGATCAGTTCCGGGAAGCATTGGCGCTGGCTGTCGACTATGCGAAGGAGTTGCGGCCGGCCGCCATCAATGTATTGCCCGGCCGCTGTCTCGATCCGGCGCGCTACGCCGACTATCTGAGCACCTTCAAACAGAATCTTTGCCTGGCCGCCGACGCCTTCTCGCCTTTGGGCGTCAAGACCGTGTTCGAGGCGATCAACAGCCTCGATATGCCGGGCTTCATCATCGATACCGGCGCGAAGATGCTGGCGGTTCTGGACGAACTGAAACGAAGGGATATATTCCTGCAATACGACATCTACCACATGCTCAGGATGGGCGAAAATCCCGCCGCGTTTATCGCAGAGCATGCAAAGCGTATCGGCCATATCCAGTTTGCCGACTGTCCGGGACGCGGACAGCCCGGCACCGGCCATGCCGATTGGGCTGCGCTATTTTCGGCGATCGACCAATCAGGCTATGATGGCTGGACCGGGGCCGAATACAAGCCAAGCGGGGCAACTTCGACAACTCTTGGCTGGTTGAATCATTACGATCATCGGTAATCCCCAAAAAAGGTACGCGATGCATTCTACATGGCTATCTTAAACGGAACGAACGCGTTAAGATAAATTCATCGATACCGCATCGTCATTCGAGGCAGACCATGAACCAGCCCGCACAACGCTTCGCGACCTACGAAGACCTCTTCGATTTGCCCGACCATCTGATCGGTGAAATTATCCACGGCCAACTGATCACCCAACCCCGGCCGGCGCCCAAGCATGCTTTGGCGGGTTCCGGCCTGGGCATGAAATTCGGAGATCCGTTTCAATACGGACGCGGCGGTCCCGGCGGCTGGTGGATCATGGACGAGCCGGAACTGCATTTGGGACCGCATATTCTGGTTCCCGACCTCGCCGGCTGGCGGCGGGAACGCATGCCGACGCTGCCCGACGCGGCCTATTTCAGCCTCGCCCCCGACTGGGTCTGTGAAGTGCTGTCACCCGGTACCGCACGCATCGACCGTGCGGTCAAAATGCCCCTTTATGCCGCGCATGAGATCAACTGGCTCTGGCTGCTCGATCCCGATATCCGCACGCTGGAAGTTTACAGTTTGTCCAACGGCCATTGGCTGCTCGAAGGCACATGGAAAGATGACGACGCGGTGCGGGCAGCGCCGTTCGCCGAAGTGGTTTTGCAATTGGATGATTTGTGGGCGCCGGAGGCAAAACCCCCAAGTGGGGAGTGAACGTTCAGGACCGTGCGATTAACGTAGCGTAATCGCACGCATGTAAAAATGGCAATATTCCTCCGATTTCGCTACGCTAATCGGAGCTACTTGCTTCTCAAGCCGTCGTTAATTTCAGATATTTCTGATACAACGATTCCTTGTCCTCGGGATACTCGGGATCCCTGTCGATACAGTCGACCGGGCACACCGCCATGCATTGCGGCTCGTCATAATGGCCGACGCATTCGGTGCACAATGCGGGATCGATCACGTAAAACTCTTCGCCTTGGGATATGGCGCCGTTCGGGCATTCCGGCTCGCAGACATCGCAATTGATGCATTCGTCGTCGATTTTAAGGGCCATGCGGTACTACTCTCCTAACTAAATTTTTCGATTAAACGCTGATGCACAAGGTCGGGAACGAAGCTCGCTACGTCTCCTTTCAGTTGTGCTATCTCTCTGATCATGCTCGATGAAATAAATTCATATTGCTCGGCCGGGGTTAAAAACACCGTTTCGAGCTCGGGCGCCAAACGGCGGTTCATGCCGGCCAGTTGAAACTCGTATTCGAAGTCCGATACCGCGCGCAGGCCGCGTATTATCACATGGGCGCCCTGCTTCCTCGCGAATTCGACCAGCAGGGTATCGAAGCCGCTGACCTCGACATTGGGAAATTCGGTCGTGACCGCCGCGGCCAGCTCGACGCGCTCTGCCATCGTAAACAACGGCGTCTTGCCTTTGTTCAGCGCGACCGCGACGATGACCTTGTCATACAGGCGGGACGCCCTGGCAATCAGATCCAGATGCCCACGGGTGATCGGGTCGAAGGTGCCGGGGTAAATCGCGGTGATTTTCATGGACTCGGGGGATTTTTAAAAGCGGCGATTTTAACCCAAGACGCCGCATAAAGGAATTGGGGGCTGCAAGGAAAGGATGCCACTTGATCACCCTCACCCTGCCCTCCAAATGCCGTTACCGTGAAAATCGATAGGTGAGTGGTGGGAGCGACGCCTACGTCGCGATTAAAGCCTCAAGTCGCGACGTAGGCGTCGCTCCCACGGATGATTTTTATTTTGCGGGGTGAGGAAAGCAACCTCATGTCTGTTAAGTTAAGAAGGAAGCTCCCTCTCCTGTTGGAGAGGGTTGGGGTGAGGAGGATCAAAAATAAGGAAAAATACTTTATTTTGATCCCCTCATCCCAGCCTTCTCCCGGAGGGAGAAGGAGCGAAGCTTAACTTAATGGCATTGCCGCCCTCTCCTGCGGGAAGAGGATTTTGTCTAGTCTAATATTGATGTTCTGGCGAACAAGCGGTAAGCCACCTCGCCCGCCGTTTTATGCTTCAACAGTTGCCAGTTGTCCGGTAGCCCTTCCAATTCGAGGCCGACTTCGGTTTCGACATAGATAAGCGCATGGCCGGCCAGCCAGCCGTGCCGCTCCAGCAACAGGCAGGTTTTTAGCGCCAGATTTTTCGCGAAGGGCGGGTCCAGGAATATCAGATCGAAGGGCTCCGGGCGCCCGGCTAAAAACCGTTCCACCTCGCTCTCGATGATGCGGTTTTTACCGCCGCCCAACACGGCCGCATTTGCGCGCAGATTTTTACAGGCCTTCGCATCGCTTTCGACCTGCACGACTTCCTTCGCGCCGCGCGAGGCGGCCTCGAAACCCAACGCGCCGCTGCCCGCGTATAAATCCAGGCAGCGGCAGCCGGCCACATCGTATTGCAGCCAATTAAACAGGGTTTCGCGGACGCGCGCGGGCGTCGGCCGAAGCCCCGGCGCATCGTCGAAATGCAAGAGGCGGCTGCGCCATTCGCCGCCGATGATCCGGACTTTATTTGCCACCGTTCGTTTTCTCGTCGTTGCCGACCGTCACGGTCTGCAAGAGATCGATCTTGATATGGCGCTTGAACGCATCGCTGATCGAAGCCACGGTCACTTCCTCAACCTTCTGCGTGAAGGTGTCCAGATAATCGAGCGGCATGTCATAAAAACCGATCATCGCGACATAATTGGCAAGTTTCTTGTTCGTATCGAAACGCATCGGAAAACCGCCGGTGATGTTTTTCTTCGCCGCGGTCAGCTCCGCTTCGGTCGGGCCTTTGGCGATAAAATCGGCCAGGGTCTGATTCAGCACCTTCAACGCCTCGCCGGTCTGGTCGTTGCGCGTTTGCAAACCGAGCACGAAAGGCCCTTTTTTGCGCATCGGACTGAACGCGCTGGAAGCGCTGTAGGCAAGGCCGCGTTTCTCGCGGATTTCATCGAACAGTTTCGACACCAGCCCGCTGCCGCCGAGGATGTGATTGCCGACATAGAGGCTGAAAAAATCCGGATCCTTGCGCTCGATGCCGGGCATGCCGACCAATACATGCGTCTGCGCGGAAGGAAACTTGATATTCTGAGTGCTGGCCTTGGCCGGCATCACGACATCAGCCAGCGGCGCGGGCTTTTGCCCTGTCGGCAAATCCTTCAACAAGGTCGTGACCGTCTGCTCGGCCTGCTCCTTGCTCAAGTCGCCGACGATCACGACCACCGCATTCGCGGCCACGTAATACTGGCGGTAAAAGGCGCGGAGGTCGCTCGCTTTGAGCGGGCTGACCGTTTCGATCAGGCCGCTGTCCGGATGCCCGTAAGGGTGATCGCCGTAAAGCGCCTTCGAGAAGGCGATGTCGGCCAGATCGCCGGGCGATTCCTCGCGCTGTTTCAGGCCGGCCAGCGTCCGTTTCTTCTCGCGCTGAAAGTCGGCCTCCCTGAACGCGGGCTGAGTCAAGATCACATGCATCGTGTCGAGCGCCTTGTCGAACAGCGGCTTGTCGGTCAGCGTGCGCAGCGTGACGCTGGCCATGTCGCTCGAAATGCTCGCGCCGAAATTCGCGCCGACGCTTTCGAAACGCTCGGCGATCTGATCCGCATTCCACGTTCCTGCGCCTTCTTCCAGCAAACCCGTCGTCAGCGCCGCAAGCCCTGCCCGCTTACCGTCGCGCGCACTGCCCGCATCGAAAGCGACCACAATGTCCGCGATCGGCAAACTGCCCGCATGCACGAAAAAGACCCGGGAACCCTCTGCCGTCTGCCAATGCTCGATGTTGACCGAGGCCCAGACGGCCTGACTGAGCGCGAACAAAAATAATCCCAACACACTTCTACGCATTACTTGTCTCCCTTGTTGACGGCTTTTTCGTTAATCGGTTGCGGATCGAGAACGGCGACGGTCAGATGATCCTCGATCAGATATTTTTTCGCGACATCGCGCACCTGCTCTGCGGTCACCAGATTGATCTTCTTCACGTATTCATCGACCCTTGGCCAGCCGAGACCGACCGTTTCGAACATGCCGAGTTGCATCGCCTGGTAGAAATTCGAATCGCGCTGATAGACCTGATTCGCCAATACCTGCGCCTTGATCCGTTGCAGTTCTTCCTTGCTGATCAGGTTTTTTTGCAGATCCTCGATCTCCTTCTTGAATGCCGCCTCGAGGTCCGCGACTTTTTTGCCGTCCGCCGGCGTGCCTTCGAGTTCGAACAAGGAAGACAGCTTCGAGGTCAGACTATAACCCGCGCCGGCGCCGACCGCGATCTGCTTGCCGCGCACCAGACGCGAAGACAGCCGCGCGCTATTGCCGCCGTCCAGGACGCCGGCCAGCACTTCCAGGGCATAGGCTTCCGCTTCCTGCTCCGCGGACTTGAGCGACGGCACCTTGTAGCCCATCGTCAGATACGGCAGTTTGGCCGGCGCCTTCACGACAATCCGGCGCACGCCGACTTGCGGCATCTCGGTTTGCGGCTTGATCGGCTTGATCTCGCTCGGTTTCAGTTCGGCGAAATATTTCTCGGCCAGCGCGAAGACTTCATCGGTCTTTACATCGCCGACCACGACCAATGTCGCATTGTTCGGCGCATACCAGCGCTGGTACCAAGCCTCTAAATCTTCGACCTTGTAGTTTGCAATATCCGACGGCCAGCCGATCACCGGATGCTGATAAGGGCTGTTCGTGTAGGCGGTCGCCGAGAAATACTCGCCGACCTTCGCCTGCGGATTGTCTTCGGTGCGCATCCGGCGTTCCTCGGTCACGACTTCCAGTTCCTTTTTCAATTCGTCGGGTAACAGATGCAGATGCCGCATCCGGTCCGCTTCGAGCTCGAAACTGACCGCCAGCCTCGACGCATTCATCGTCTGAAAATAAGCGGTGTAATCGGTGCCGGTAAATGCGTTTTCATCGCCGCCGTTTTCGGCGATGATCCTGGAAAATTCGCCCGGCTTATGCTTGTCGGTGCCTTTAAACATCATGTGTTCGAGCATGTGCGAAATGCCGGTGATGCCGCCCGGCTCATAGCTAGAACCGACCTTGTACCAGACCTGCGAGACCACGACCGGCGAGCGGTGATCCTCCTGGACCAAAACTTTCAGGCCGTTTTTCAGTTGATGTTCCGCTACTTTCGGTTCCGTCGCGGCGGCATAAACCGGCAGGCCAAGCACTATTGCACAAAATAATCGCTTTTTCATGACTCCCTCTTGTTGACCAATGTTAGCGCCTCCGACTATTTCAATCGGCTAGCGTTCACTGTATTCTATAAGAATTGTGTACGTTGGTGTGATTTACGATGACGAGCCTCTCTCCGGCCCTGGCCTGGAAAAAATATCTGACCCTGTGTAAGCCGAATGTGGTCCTCGAAATGCTGTTCACCGCGATCGTCGGCATGCTGCTGGCGGTGCCCGGCATGCCGCCGCTCGACACGCTCGCTTACAGCATTACCGGCATTGCCTTGGCCTCTGCCTCGGCCGCCGCGATCAATCAGTTTATCGACCGCAAGGCCGACGCGGAGATGCGCCGCACCGAAAACCGGCCGTTGCCGAAAGGCGAGTTGAACGCCGCGCAGGTGATCGCGTTCGCCGCGATCCTCGGCGTCGCCTCGATGGTGCTGTTGGTCGTGAAGGTCAACGTGTTGACCGCCGTGCTGACCTTTCTGTCTCTGTTCGGCTACGCGTTCATCTATACCGTCTACCTGAAACGAATGACCCCGCAAAACATCGTGATCGGCGGCGCCTTCGGCGCGACCCCGCCGCTGCTCGGCTGGACCGCGATGACCAATGAGGTGCATCCCTATGCGCTGCTGCTGATGCTGATCATCTTCGTCTGGACGCCTCCGCATTTCTGGGCGCTTGCGATCGCCCGGCGCGAGGAATACGCGAAAGTTAACATCCCGATGCTGCCGGTTACGCACGGCATCAAATTCACGCGCCTGCAGATCCTGCTCTATACGCTGCTGCTGCTGATCGTGACCGTGCTGCCCTATCTGACCGGCATGACCGGCTTGATCTATCTCGCCGCGGCGGTGCCGCTGGGGCTGGTGTTCATTTATTTCGCGCTCCTGATGATGCGGCGCAAGGACAACAAGACCGCGATGCGGACCTTCGCCTATTCGATCATTTATCTCACGGTGCTGTTCGCGGCGCTGCTGCTCGATCATTACCTGATGATAAGACCATGAATTTCTCTCACCATTTACAAACTTCCGAACTCGAGCATCCGTTTGCAGAATTCATCCGGATTCTCGGCAAGGGCAAACACGGCTCGCGCCCGTTGACCCAGGAAGAAGCCTATCAGGCGATGCGGATGATCCTGGCGGACGAAGTGCTGCCGATCCAGTTGGGCGCGTTTTTGATGCTGATGCGGGTGAAGGAGGAAACGCCGGAAGAACTGGCAGGTTTCGTACAGGCCGCGCGCGAATCGTTTGCCGCCGGCGATAGACAAGACCTGGCCGACCTGGACTGGTCGACCTACGCCGGCAAACGCCGGCATCTACCCTGGTATTTGCTGTCGGCGCTCCTGCTCGCCGAAAATGGCGTCAGGGTGCTGATGCACGGCGCGAAAGGGCCTGCCGCCGGGCGGCTTTACACCGAAGACATGCTCGGATTTCTGGGGCTGTCCGCGGCGACCTCGATTGCCGAGGCAAAGCAGCAACTCCAGGAGCGCTCGTTCAGCTATCTGTCGCTGGAGCATTTTTGCCCGAAACTGCACGAGATCATCGGATTGCGCCCTATCCTGGGCCTGCGCTCGCCGGTGCATACCCTGGTGCGCCTGTTGAACCCGTTCAACGCCGACTACAGCATCCAGGGCATCTTCCACCCCGGCTACCGGCCGGTGCATCAACTCGCCGCGCAGCTGTTAAAGCAGCCGCATGCGGCGGTGCTGAAAGGCGAAGGCGGCGAAACCGAACGCAACCCGGACATGGATTGCCTGGTGCAAAGCGTGCATCACGGCGAACTCTCCGACGAAGACTGGCCGGCCTTGTTTGCGAAGCGCCATGTCAAACCGGAAGCACTGGACGCCGGCCAATTGGCTAAAGTCTGGCGCGGCGAAACGATCGACGAATTCGCCGAAGCGTCGGTGATCGGCACGGCCGCGGTCGCGCTGAAGCTGCTCGGCAAGGCCGATAGCCAGGAAGCCGCCCAGCAACTGGCGACGGCTTATTGGCACCACCGCGACAAGGGCAGATTTTCGAAGGCAAGCGCCTGATAGACATCAATCGAATCGGGCCGGCAGCCAGCCTCTTTCAACGCAATCGCGAAAACACCACTCCGGCGTGGTTTCGGTTTTATAGTTCCAGAAAAACCAGCCGAGGTATTTTTCGAAGGTGATCAGTTGCGCGTCGGCGTAGGCGCGGTAACCGACATCCATCTGGAAGCGGTCCATCTTTTCGAGGGCGTAGTTGAAAGGACCTTCCGCCCACAGCGAAACCATCTTTAGATTGAGCCCGAGGCTCCATTCGCCGACATAGATGGGCTGCCGCAGCTCCTGAATGATCTCGTCGGCCTCCTGTTTCCAATGCATCGCGGACTTTTGGATGTGGCCGTAAATGTCCATGTCGATGTCGTTACGGTCGAAGCATTGATAGCGGTGGATATCGAGGACGACATTGCGAAAATCGGGTTCATTCATAAACCCGGTGTATTCGCGGAACGTGCGGAAGCCGTCATGAAAGACCACCGCGACATCTTCGGGCCTGCAATGCTTGCGGATGCGTGCGTAGCCGGCCTGATTGTAGCGTTTCAGAAAGTCGGTCGGAATGTCCCAGCGCGGCTCGTTCAGCACCTCGATCGCATGTAAAACGCGGCGCCCGTGGTAACGTTCGGCCAGTCTTTCGAGCACATCCAGCGAATACTCGACATATTCCGGTTTCGTGTGCCATTCGCAGACATTCATGATGCCGCCGTTGTCGAAACCGTTCTGGCAGCCGGGCGCCGCATGCAGATCGAGCACGACCTGCAAGCCATAGGTTTCCGCCCAGTCGAAAGCGCGGTCGAGAATGTCGAGGCCGCCGACGACAAAAGGCTGCGTCGATGCGCCATAGGCGCGGTGGTAAGGATAGCCCGGCCCGAACAACCAATGCCCGACCGGAATCCTGACCGCATTGATACCGGCTTTTGCCAGCCAGGCGAAATCGTCTTCGGTGATAAAGGCATTCCAATGCTGCTTCAGCAAGGCATCCGCGCGTTCGCCGAGTTCGGTGCAATAGGAGGTCTCGTCGGTCGCGGCGAGCCCTTCGAACAGGCTCGGCGTGATCCATTTTTCGAGCACCAGCCAGCCGCCGAGGTTCACCCCGCGCAGTTTTTTGCCTTCGTTACGTTCGTTCAAAGAGGTCATCGACGTTCTCCCTGCGGTCTATTATGGAAGGACAATCCGGCGCTGATGAAACGCGTTGGCGGTCGGCTGATTGGTGATGGTCAACATCGCGGCTTCGGGAAGTTCATTGCGGATCAAAGTCAACATAGCCACCTCGCCTTTAGGATCGAGCGAATCGAACGCTTCTTGCAGCAAGATCCATTTCGGGCGATTCAACAGCAAACGCACGGCACCGAGTCGTTGCTGCTGCTCGCGGGTCAGCGCGGTATCCCAATTTTCGGTCTCGTCGAGTTGCTCTTGCAATTCCTCTAGACCGACTTTGTTCAGAACTTCCTTGATCTCGATCGTGCCGAACCGTTCGATGCCCTGAGGATAACAGATCGCACTCCAGAGCGTTCCGCTCGGCAAATAAGGCCGCGGCGGCATCAAAAACAAGGGCTCGTCGTCGGGCAGTTCGATACGCCCGCTGCCCCAAGGCCAGAGGCCCACGATCGCCTTGAAGAGTTTGGCGCCGGTCGAGGAGTTGCCGTTGACCCATACCCGTTCGGCCGGCCGGATTTCGATATTGATGCCGGCAGCGATCATCTCGCCATCCCGCTTGTTCAAACACAGATCATGAATGCTCAGCACCGACATCTCCGATTTGCTCAGGCAAATCCGGTGCGGATCGGGGCAGGTCATTTCCTGTTCGAGGTTATCCAATGCGCCGACCAGACCCAGCACGCGGTCGGCCGAAGCGCGCCAATTGGCGAACGCCGCCATGTTATCGACCGGCCAGGACAATGCCGACGCCATATGCTGGAATGCCTGCGCGGATTGCATCAGCGTGCCGAGAGAAATCGAGCCCAGCACATAGCGCGGCGCCGAGACGAGAATAGGAAAGGCCATCGACAGGACCGAGTAGCCGGAGGTAAACATCATGATGTTACGCCAGGCCAAGGTTTGCCGGTCGTAAGTCTCTTTGATCGTTTGAAACAGTGAGCCGAAGCGCTGTCTTTCATTCGCTTCGCCATGGACCAGCGCAATCGCCATCGAGTTTTCGCGCGCCTTGACCAGACCGAAGCGGAAATTGGCTTCGACCGTTTGCCGCGCATCGGTCGCCTTGACCAGGGGGCGCCCTATCCACCAACCCAATATCGACGCGCCGACCGCATAAATCAACGCGATCCAGACCAGATGGCCCTGAATCTGCATGCCGCCTAAAACCACCGTACCGGAGAGCCGCCAAAGAATTTGGGTAAAACTGATCAGCAGCAACAGGCTGTAAAACAACGAATGCAGCAATTGGACCGCCTCTTCGGTCACGATGCGGACATCCTCGGCGATACGCCCGTCCGGATTGTCGTGCTCGCCCGGCATGAAGATGACCTGGTATTGCCGGCCATCGTCCATCCACAGCCCGCTGACCCGCTCGGTCAGCCAGCTGCGCCAGCCGATCTGCAGACTCCGCTTGACCGTCATATGCGTCGAGGTAATGGCGATGCCGGCTCCGAAGATAATCACCAGCAAACCGATCTGCTGGATCAATCCCGCCATCGAATGTTGTTCGAGCGCATCGAAAAGCGCGGCGCTCCAGGCATTGATCACGACCGCCATGCCGATCTGCATCACGGTCAGCACGGTCAAGGCCAATGTGCGATTGCGGATGAAGCGTTTATTTTCGGAATTCCAATAAGGTCCGGCCAGCGCGACGAACTGATGAAAAAATCCCTTGGCGTTGAGCATAGGCAATTCTCCATGGAGGGAGATAAAAATATAGATGCATTCCGCTGAAATAACCTATCGCCCGGCTGCGAGTCGATTCGAGTCGTTATCCGCTAAACGGAGCACGTAAAACGCCCGATTGTAATTGAATTCCGCATTGATTGAATACAGCTTTTTGCTTCGGAGTCGTCACCTAGGCAAATGCGAGTTTATCCCTTGCCAAGCGCCCAAGCCGGATGGCGGCGATTTAGCCAGTCACGCGCGCCCTGCCCCGCGCACAAGCCGGTGGCGAAACAGGCCGTGAGCAGATACCCGCCGGTGGGAGCCTCCCAGTCGAGCATTTCACCTGCGACAAAAACGCCGGGCAGAGCGGTAAGCATCAGGTTTTGATCGAGGCTGTTAAAGCGCACGCCGCCGGCGGTGCTGATCGCTTCGGCGAGGGGGCGGGGGGTGCGCACGGTGATCGGCAAGGCCTTGATCGTCGCCGCCAGCGTGGCCGCATCGGCAAATTGTGCCTTACCGAGCACCTCGTGCAGCAAGGCCACCTTAACGCCGGTAAGGCCGACGCGGCTTTGCAAATGGCTAGAGAGCGACCGCGATCCGCGGGGATGACTGACTTCGGCCACCACCCGCGCGGCGTCGCGTCCGGGCGCCAGATCAAGCGTGAAGGTGGCGCTGCCGTGGGCATTCAACTGCTCGCGCAGCCGCTGCGAAAACGCGTAAACCAGGCTGCCCTCCACGCCATGCGCGCTAACCACCATTTCACCTTGGCGCTGCTCGGTGCGGCCCTGCGCGTCGGTAAACGTCAGCGCCACCGATTTGAGCTGTGCGCCGGCAAATTTATCGCGCAGATGCGCACTCCACGCCACCTCGAAGCCGCAATTAGCGCTTTGCAATGGCGCGATCTCTACGCCCCGAGCCTTGAGCCACGGCAACCAGGCGCCGTCCGACCCCAGTTGCGGCCAGCTGGCGCCGCCCAGCGCCAGCACCGTCGCCTGCGGCTTGAGCGAAATTTCGCCGCCCGGACTGGCCAGCCGCAACGCGCCGTCGGCATCCCAGCCCAGCCAGCGGTGGCGCACATGCAGGCGCACGCCGGCACTGCGCAGGCGATGCAGCCAAGCCCGCAGCAACGGCGCGGCTTTCATCTGCGTGGGAAAGACTCGGCCCGAGCTGCCGACAAAGGTGTCGATACCCAGCCCGTGCACCCACGCGCGCAAGGCGCTCGGCGGCAGCCGGTCGAGAACGGCTTGCAGCTGCGGCCGGCGATCGCCATAGCGGGCGCAGAAGGTGTCGTAGGCTTCGCCGTGGGTGATATTCAATCCGCCGATGCCGGCCAGCAATAACTTGCGGCCGACCGATGGCATGGCGTCGTAAACATCGACCTGCACGCCCGCAAGACTCAGCGCTTCGGCAGCCATCAGCCCGGCCGGACCTCCGCCGATAATGGCAACTTGCGGGGCGGTATACTCGGTCATAAGGGGGGCTGTTGAAGTTTGGCTAGGCGCGCATTTTAACCTAAATGCCGTCGTTAACAATTCGGAAGCGCAAAAAATCCGCCTTGAATTATGTCCCTGACGACCCTAGTATAAACAGCAAACCCACTTTAAAGAGCAATTAGTTATGACAACCCTCACGCCTTACGCGGCCATCGGCGGCGAACAGGCCATCCTCAGTTTGGTCGACCGATTTTACTTCTATATGGATACCCTGCCCGAGGCGCAAGGCCTACGCGCCATACATCAGCCCAGTCTTGCCTCCGCCAAGAGCAAGCTATTCAAGTTTCTGTCCGGCTGGCTGGGCGGTCCCAATTTGTTCATCGAAGAATTCGGCCACCCGATGCTGCGCGCCCGCCATTTGCCCTTCGCCATTGGCGAATCGGAGCGTGACCAGTGGATGCTGTGCATGAATAAAGCGCTGGACGAAATGACCATGGACCCGCAGCTGAAAACCAATATCCAAAATGCTTTGCAGCAACTATCCACCCACATGATTAATCAGGAGCCGGCTCAATAGTCTGCGGCGGCCTGTTGACCTGGATTTTAAAAACCGAATCGGCACGGCCGTGCCTCATACGCGGCAGTCAGCCCTTGTTACCGGTCCTCGTCAAAATCTCCCATTCAGATAAAATAGCCATCGCCTCTTCCGTAGTGCTGCCGCAGGCATCTTCGGTCGCCTGAAAGCCGCTACACACAAGAGGCCGGCTAGGCTGCAAGAAAATTGAACATTTATTTTCACTATCCAAATGCAGGCAACGCACCCCAGCGGGTTTACCGAAAGGATGTAAAGGCGTGGCTGAAGAAATAGATGGCGCGATACAACAAGCGCCACAGCCGATTCGACACTGCATCAAATAACCTCATCTGTTTTTAAGGGGCCTCATACAGCCGATTAACGCCGCGTGGGCATGCAATCCACTTTAACATTGACCACTTTACTAGAAAAACGCCAAATTCATTGGGGTAAGATACTGATTGAGCCTTGCGGTCATCTTGGTGTCTGGAAAATTTTCAATGTTGACTTACCTGAGTCCCTGGTAATTTTTTCAGGGTGATTAACGGCACCGTTTTCGCTCGCCAGTTAATGTCAACGTTTTATGTGCAAAATCCCCCAGCCACCCTGTACACTGATAACTCAAAAAATCCAACCCCCCGAACACGAATGAAATTGAAGTTAACCCTCTCCCGTTTAGAAAACCTGTTGATGACCGCCTGCGACGACCTGCGCGGCAGCATGGATGCCAGCGAATATAAGGAATACATCTTCGGCATGTTGTTTCTGAAACGGGCCAGCGACCTGTTCGATCAGCGTCAGGCCGAACTGCGCAAACAGTTTGCCGCCCAGGGCATGTCACCGGACGATATTGAAGGAGCACTGATAGATTCGGACCACTATTCCGGCAAATATTTCTTCGTGCCGCCGCGCGCCCGCTGGAATCAGGGCTGGCAGGAAGCCGTGGTGGAGAACGGCCAGGAAAAGATCATCGACCGTCCGGCGCTCAAGCACGTCAAGGAAAACGTCGGCTCCGCCCTGAACAAGGCGCTGGAAGCGATCGAAGACCATAACATGGACGCCTTACAGGACGTGCTCAAGGGCATCAACTTCAACCGCAAGATCGGCCAGCGTACGCTGGATGACGATACCCTGGCCGACTTCGTGCAGAACTTCGAAAAAATCCCGCTCAAGGACAGCGACTTTGAATTCCCCGACCTGCTTGGCGCCGCCTACGAATGGCTGATCAAATACTTCGCCGATTCCGCCGGTAAAAAAGCCGGCGAGTTCTATACCCCTGCCGAAGTGGTGCGCATCTGCGTCGAAATCTGCGATCCGGAAGAAGGTATGAGCGTCTACGACCCGACGGTGGGCTCCGGCGGCATGCTGATCCAGATGCGCGATTATCTGCGCGAAAAAGGCGGCAGCGCCGATGAGCTGGCGCTCTACGGCCAGGAGAAAATGGGCACCACCTGGTCCATCTGCAAAATGAACATGCTGCTGCATGGCATTTCCCATGCCGATATTCGTCAGGAAGACACCCTGCGCGAGCCGCAGCATCTGGACGAAACCAACGAATTGAAACGCTTCGACCGCGTCGTCGCCAATCCGCCGTTCAGCCAGAACTACATCAAAAAGGATTTGAAATTTTCCGGCCGCTTTCCGGTGATGATGCCGGAGAAAGGCAAAAAGGCCGACTTGATGTTCGTCCAGCACATGTTGTCCGTACTCAAGCACAACGGCCGCATGGCGACGGTGATGCCACACGGCGTGCTGTTTCGTGGCGGCGAAGAGCGCGAAGCGCGCAAGCACTTTATCGAGCACGGCTATCTGGAGGCCATCATCGGCCTGCCCGGCAACCTGTTCTACGGCACCGGCATTCCTGCCTGCATTCTGGTGATGAATAAAGACGGCGCCGCCAACCGCGACCATGTGCTGTTCATCAACGCCGACCGCGAATACCGCGAAGGCAAGGCGCAAAACCATCTGCGCCCGGAAGACATCGACAAGATCATCTACGCCTACCGCGCGAATAAAGACATTCCTGCCTACGCCCGCCGCGTGCCGAAGGCGGAAATCGTCGCCGAAGACTACAACTGCAATATCCGCCGCTATGTGGACAACGCTCCGCCGCCCGAACCGCACGACGTGCGCGCCCATCTGCATGGCGGCGTGCCTAGGGTGGAAGTCGAAAGCCTGGCGAACTTCTGGCAAAACTACCCGCAATTGAAAGACGATGCCTTTGTCAGCCGGGATGAAACTTATCTTGATTTTGCCCCGGTTTTAGCCGACAAGCGCGAAATCGCCGACTTTGTGGCAAGCCATCAAAGCGTGATGTCCCGTCACGAAGAATTTATGCAAACCCTGGAAAACTGGTGGCAGGCCAACTTGCCGATAGTCGAAGCGCTGGCGCCCGATGCCGCGAACCAGGAAGGCAAACCGCGCAATGTCTATGTGATGCGCAGCAGTCTGCTGGCCAGCATCGAACAGGCGCTGGCCGGGCAAAACCTGCTGACTCCTTTCCAGGTGCGCGGCGCCTTTGCCAACTATGTCGATGTCCTCAAGGCCGATTTCAAATCCATCGCCGCCAGCGGCTGGGGGCCGGAGCTGATCCCGGACGAGGACATTCTGCAAAGCCAGTTCCCCGAGGTGCTGGAAGCGCTGGAACAGGCCCAATCCCGGCTATCCGAGCTGCAAGCCCTGTTTGCCGCCGCCGATGAGGAAGACTTTGAAGACAGCGACGACACCGGCGTGATGAATTCAGATCAAGTGAAAGATCTGAAAGCCCGCCTGAAAGAAGCCAAAGGCATGGCCAGGCTGTGCAAGCGCGACCCGAACATGGGCGATGCGGAGCTCTATCAGCGCGAAGCCGAGCAGATCGAGGCACAACTTGATCGCCACAAAGTGCTGGAAGACGAAGTCAAAACGCTCAGGGCTACGATAAAAGGAATCGAGGGCAAGCGCGACGAACTGGTGCAAAGCGCCCGCGAAAAAATCTCCACCGACGAGGCTCGCACGGTGATTATCGAGCGCCTGCGGCAACTACTGATGCACACCTACCGCGCTTATCTTCGCGCCGACCAGCGCGCCTGCATCAAGGCCATTGAAAACCTGTGGAGCAAATACGCGGTCACCGCCAAGACCATCGAAGCCGAGCGCGATGCGGCGGCTGAGCAGTTAAAAGCGTTTTTGGTGGAGTTGGGGTACGACGTGCACGACTGCATGGATGCAGGAGGTAGAGCAATGTCGGGAACAATTGCCGAGGCTGCACAAGTGCCGCGAGCGCAAGGATGCGCAGGAGCGACGGAGTGATGGGGGGCTTAATGGAAGTCCAGCTTGGAAAGCTGTTCTCAAAACTTGTGAATGGCGGGACGCCCTCTACTGACATTGCAAGTTATTGGGGAGGGTCAATTCCGTGGGTAACTGGAGCAGACTTTACCAGTCGAGGGATTGGAGAGTTTCGCCGATATGTATCTGAAAGTGGTATTCGTTCAAGCTCCACATCAGTGGTCGACCCAGGCAATCTTCTCGTTGTTACGCGAACAGGTGTAGGCAAATTAGCGATTGCAAAGGAGCCGATTGCGATCAGTCAGGATATAACAGGTGTTTATCCTGATCCGACTAAGACGGATACTCTGTTTCTTTACTTTTTGCTTGTTAAGGAATTGGAAGAACTCAAGAAGTTAAACCAAGGCACCAGCATAAATGGAATAATTCGGTCAGATTTTGAGAAACATCTTGTCAAAATTCCCGCCGAAATTCACGTCCAACAAAAAATCGCCAGGATTCTCCAAACCATCGACCAAGCCATCGAAAAAACCGAAGCGCTGATTGAAAAATACCAGCATATCAAAGCGGGGCTGATGCACGATCTTTTTACCCGCGGCATCGGCGCCGACGGCAAACTGCGCCCGCCCCACGAACAAGCTCCGGAACTGTATCAGGAAACCCCGATTGGGTGGATTCCGAAGGAGTGGAAGTTTGATTCTCTAAAAAATATCTTTGGAGCAAAGAATATCGTAAACGGCCCATTTGGAAGCGATCTTCTAACTTCAGAGCTGAAAAAAGAAGGTATCTCAGTCTTGTATTGCCAAGATATAAAGCCTGGAGTCTTTACCCGTATCTCAAATTCAAATGTTACTCCCTTCAAAGCGGCCCAATTAGCCTTCTGCAATGTTCGCAAAAATGACATTCTGCTTGCCAAAGTTGGCTCTCCTCCTTGTGATAGTTGTGTTTATGAGGAAGAGTCAAGTGCAGTGGTTACCCAAGATGTTATTCGGATAAGGCCTTCCTCGGAGTATGGGGCTGAATTTTTCTCCTCTTGGTTTAATTCTGGCTACGGCAGACAAGCAATCAAGAAAATATCAATTGAAGGGACTCGTGAGCGAGTTTCTCTCGGTGAATTTAAAGAGTTGACTGTACCTTTTCCGGATATTGCGGAGCAGATTGCGATTGGCAGAAGAATAAGTCAAGCGCAGAAATTTATTGCTGAGGAAAAACGCAATTTGATAAAACTTAAACAAAAAAAATCCGGCCTAATGCACGACCTGCTCACCGGTAAAGTCCAGGTCAATGTCAACGAACCCAACACGGCGGCAAAGGCATGAGCAACGAACGCCCCGCATCCCTGAATCCTCCGCCCAGCGGTTACGCTGAATGGCTGATTGAGCTGAAACAGCGCATCCACACCGCCCGGCAGCGCGCTGCGCTGGCCGTTAACCGCGAGCTGGTGGGGCTGTACTGGAGTATCGGCAGCGAGATTCTGATGCGTCAAGCCGAGCAAGGTTGGGGCGCCAAGGTGATTGATCGGCTGGCGCATGATTTGCGCACGGCCTTTCCCGAGATGAAGGGCTTCTCGCCGCGTAATCTCAAATACATGCGCGCTTTCGCCGAAGCCTGGCCGGATGCGGAATTTGTGCAAGGGGTGCTTGCACAATTGCCCTGGTATCACCACTTGGCGCTGCTGGACAAGCTGCCCAACCCCGAAACTCGCCGCTGGTACGCCGCCAAAGCGATTGAACACAACTGGTCGCGCAATATTCTGGTGATGCAGATCGAAACCCGGTTGCTGGAGCGTAGCGGCGCGGCAGTCACCAACTTCGAAGCCAGTTTGCCCAAAGTACAATCTGATCTGGCGCGCGAGTCGCTGAAAGACCCTTATCGTTTCGACTTTCTCGGCCTGACCGACGAGGCGCAGGAGCGCGAGATCGAAAACGCCTTGGTGAAGCACGTGACCGAATTCCTGCTGGAGCTGGGTGCGGGCTTTGCGTTTGTCGGGCGACAGGTACTGTTGGATGTGGGGGGAGACGAGTTTTTCATCGACCTGCTGTTCTACCACCTCAAGTTGCGCTGCTATGTGGTGATCGAACTCAAGGCCGGCAAGTTTATGCCCGAACATTTGGGGCAGCTTGGGTTTTATCTGACCGCTGTGGACCGCAAGGTCAAAAGCGAGCATGACAACCCAAGTATTGGCCTTTTGCTGTGCAAGAGCAAAAACAAGGTAGTGGCCGAATATGCCTTGGGCGATAAGAGCCAACCCATGGGCATTGCCGAATACAAACTGCTCGACTCTCTGCCTGCCGAACTACAAACCAGTCTGCCCAGTATCGAGCAAATTGAACAAGAGTTGGCAGGCGGCGATGATTTTGCTCAGGAGGATGAAGAGGCATGAGCGAATACATCGAAGTCGAACAACTTTTTTGCGGCAGTCGGACACAATATCCCTGCGGATGATCCGGCCGAGTAAAAACCAGGCATTGGATTTGCATGCTATCAATGCTATCATTCTGCCAATGCAGCAATTACGATGAGGTAAGCAACGATGGCTAATTTGATCGTGCGCAACGTGGACGATGAAATCGCGAATGCACTGAAAATGCGGGCCAGCCGCCACGGCATCAGCGCCGAGGCCGAACACCGGCGAATTTTGGAGCAGGCGCTGACGCGCCCGAAAAAACGGCCTTTTCTCGAGGTGTTGAGCCAGATTCCCGATGTGGGCACCGATGAAGACTTTGCCCGGGTAGAGGATCAACAGGCTCCGAACCCGTTTGACTGATGTACTTACTGGACACCAACATCGTCAGTGAAATGCGTAAAAAAGATCGGGCAAATGCTGGGCTCAGACGTTTCGTTCGTCAACTCGCCGACCAGGATGCGCAAACCTATATCAGCGTGGTCACCGTCGGCGAGTTACGCCGTGGCGTCGATTTGATCCGGCACAGGGGCGACCTGGATCAGGCCCGGGCGCTGGAGACCTGGTTGCAATTCCTATTAAATGATTATGCTGACAACATCCTGGATTTTGGCAAGGAGGAAGCCCAGATCTGGGGGCGGTTGCGTGTACCTCATCCGGAAAATGCCCTGGATAAACAGATTGCCGCGACCGCGTTGAGCTATGGTTTTACCCTGGTGACACGCAACGTGCGGGATTTTGCCTTTACCGGCGTAACACTGCTCAATCCGTTCGAATAGCCTGATGTCTGAATACACCGAAGTTGAACAGCCCTTCCTGCACCAGTTGCAAGACTTGGGCTGGGAGATCGTCGACCAGGGGCCGGATATTCCATCCGACCCGAGCAAAAGCCTGCGCCTGAATTTTCGCCAGTGGTTGCTGCCGGAAGTTTTTACACAATCCGTCGCGGCGTTGAACACGACCGCCAACGGTACGCCCTGGCTGACCGATAAACAACTGCAGGATTTGCAGGACCAGGTTCTGCGCCAGCCTAACCGCACCCTGCTGGAAGCCAACGAGGCCATACAGAAGCTGCTGTTCAAAGCTCAGGTGGATATGAGCGAGGTCACCGGCGAGCAGGACCCGGTGGTCAAATTGATCGACTTTGCCAACCCGGAGAACAATCATTTTCTCGCGATCAACCAGTTCCGCATCGATACGCCGGGCGGCGTGAAGCAATTCATCATTCCCGACATCGTGCTGTTCGTGAACGGCATTCCGCTAATCGTGGTTGAGTGCAAAAAAGGCGGGCCGACCTGCGCCAACCCGATGGCGGAAGCCTTCGAGCAGTTGCAGCGTTATATGAACCAACGCAAGGCGACGAAGCAACAAGGGTTGAAAGAAGGCGAACCGCGCCTGTTTCACTGCAATATGCTGCTGATCCGCAGCAGCGGCGTCGAAGCCGATTACGGCACCATCACTTCCGGTGAAGAGCATTTCTACCCCTGGAAAACCCAGTGGCCACAGCCGGACAGCGTGGCCGAAGGCATGAACCAACAGCAGAAGCTGGTCAACGGCATGCTGAACAAAGCCAACCTGCTCAGCATGCTGCGCACATCCAGCGTGTTCATGGATACCGACGGCGGCCCGCGCATCAAGGTGGTGTGCCGCTACCAGCAGTTCCGAGCCGCCAATAAAATCATCGAGCGGCTGCGCAACGGACAATCCGTCGAGGAAAAAAGCGGCGTGGTCTGGCACACGCAAGGGTCCGGCAAAAGTCTGACCATGGTGTTTGTGGCCCGCATGCTGCGCGCCTCCCGCGACCTGAACGATTACAAGATTTTGCTAATCAACGACCGGGTGGACCTGGAAGAGCAGCTCGCCGAAACCGCCACCCTGATCGGCGGCCGGGTGCATGTGATCGAAAGCCGCAAGAGGCTGCGCGAACAACTGGCCACGGACAGCTCCGACATCAACATGGTGATGGTGCACAAGTTCCAGTTGCACGACCAAAGCTTGCCGTTGAAAGTCGCCGAAGCCCTGGGCACCTATCAGGCCATCCCATCCAGCCAGACTTTCGGAGTGGTCAATAACTCCTCGCGCATCGTACTGATGATCGACGAGGCGCACCGGACGCAAAGCTCGGATCTCGGCGACAACATCTTTGAAGCTTTCCCCAATGCCGCCCGCATCGCCTTTACCGGCACGCCATTGATTACCGAGCGCCACGGCGAAAAGAAAACCGTGAAGCGCTTTGGCGATTACATCGATACCTACCGGTTGATGGATGCGGTGGAAGACGGCACCACCTTGCAGATTCTGTATGAGGGCCGCACTGCCGATGCGGCACTGAACGATAAGCACGGCTTTGAAACCCGGTTTGAAAATCTGTTCAAGGATCGCAGTGAAGAAGAGCTGTTGGCGATTAAGAAAAAATACGGCGCCACCGGCGATTTGCTGGAAGCCGAGCAGCGCATTGCCGCGATTGCCAAGGATATGGTGCAGCATTATCTGGAACATATCTTTCCCAATGGTTTCAAGGCGCAGGTGGTGTGCCACTCCAAACTGGCGGCGGTGCGTTACCAGAAAGCCATTCATCAGGCGCTGACCGACACCGTGGCCGAACTGGAAGCGGTGCTGGAATCGGATGCTGAGCTGATCCGTAAAATTCGTTTTCTGAAAGCGGCGGTGGTAATTTCCAGCGATGGCACCAACGAAGCGGCCTATATCACCGAAGCGCGCAATCAAGCCAAAGCCTGGAATGCGGTGGACAATTTCTGCAAGCCGTTCGACTTTGACGATCCGGACAAATCCTACAGCGGCATCGCCTTTCTGATCGTGTGCGACATGCTGCTGACCGGCTTTGATGCGCCGATCGAGCAGGTGATGTATCTCGACAAGAAAATCCGCGAGCACACCTTGCTGCAGGCCATTGCCCGCACCAACCGGGTGAAGCAAGGCAAGCAGCGCGGCTATGTAGTGGATTATATCGGCCTGACCGACAACCTCACCGACGCTTTGACGTTGTATGCCGCTGCCGATGAACAGCAGGAACTTGCCCTGGGGCTGAAAAATATCACCTCGGAAATGCCGGTGCTGGAAGAGCGCTACCAGCGCCTGTTGCAGTTATTCAGCGAGCACAAGGTCGCCAAGGTACGCGAGTTTGTCGAGGGCCAGTTGGCCAGTGTCGAGGAAGATGCCGCCGTGGTGCATGAGGCCGTCAAGCTTCTGAAGGATGAGAAAATCCGCGCCGACTTTGACGTGTATCTGAAAAAATTCCTGATGAGTCTGGACATCATTCTGCCGAACAAGGCCGCCCATGCGTACCGGGTGCCGGCCAAACGCCTGGGTTATATTTTGCGGGTGACCAAAGAGCGTTATAAAGACACCAGCCTGAATCTGGGCGATGCCGGGCAGAAAGTGCGCGATCTGATCAACGAGCATTTGATCAGTCTGGGCATCAACCCCAAGGTGCCGCCGATCGAGCTGTTGTCGGAGGACTTTATCGCCAAGTTGAATGAGCACGCTGGAGGCAACGCGGAAGCCAAAGCCAGCGAAATGGAACACGCCATTCGCAAGCACTGCACCGTGCATCACGATGAGGACCCGGCGTTTTATAAAAGCTTGGCGGAGAAGGTCGAAAACCTGATTGACCAGTATCAGGATCAATGGGATAAACTGGCCGAGGAGCTGGAAAAACTGCGCGCCGTGGCCATTGAAGGCCGCAAGCAAGGCGAGGAAGGCATGAGCAAGGAAGCAACGACATTCTACGAGCACATTGCCAATGAAGCCTTTGACAACGGTGAAGTGCCCGCTGATGTCAAGCCCAAAATGAAGGCGCTGATGGAGGCCATCGTTGAGACCTTACAGCACAGCATTGGCAGCATCGATTTCTGGCACAACAGCGACAAGCAAAAGAAAACCCGTAGCGAAATTAAAACCGCACTGACCCTGACCGGCATTGTCGAACTCAAAGAAAACCGCGAACGCATCGCAATCGAAGTTATGAAACTGGCCAAGAATCGCCACGACGAATTACTGAAAGGCGCGGCGGGAGTTAACAACGCATGAATACGCGCCGTGTCCGAGACATTGAATACCAGTTGCTGCCAGGCAGCCCGCGTAAAACGACCGATATCGTGATCGAACGCAACGGCGTCGTAACCGTGCGCCCGCCTGAAGATTACACGCCGGAACAGGTCGATGCGGTGGTCGAAAGCAAGCGCCTCTGGATTTATCGTAATCTGGCCGAGTGGAAAGACCTGAACGCCAGCGCCGTGGCGCGTGAATGGGTCAACGGCGAAACCTTTTTATACTTGGGCCGCGCCTATCGCCTGTCGCTGGTATCTGATCAGGCTTGTGCCTTGCAACTGAAAGAAGGCCGTTTCTGTCTGAGCCGTGCCGTGATCGAACAGGGCGGCACCGAAGCTGCCAGGCAGACATTCGAATCTTATTTTAGTGACAAAGGCATGCAGCGTTTCAGTGAGCGGGTAGCCTACTTCGCGCCGAAGGTCGGCGTCGACGTCGCCGGCATTAAAGTGAAAGAGATGGGTTACCGCTGGGCCAGTTGCGGCAAAAACGGCCAGCTCAATTTCCACTGGAAGTGCATGATGGCGCCGCCCCGAATCATCGATTACATCGTGGTGCACGAATTGTGTCATTTTCATCACCGCGACCACACCGATGCGTTTTGGAATGAAGTGGACAAGGTGATGCCGGACTATCGTGAGCGCAAGGAATGGCTGCGAAAGCATGGGGCCGGCTTGACGGTATAGGTTTAACAAAAATGAATTGCGGCCTTCATCGCTTTCGGAAAGGCACGGCCGGATCTGCCGCTAAATGTTTCTATGCCGAGTTCCGCTGCCCATTGCCGCAAGCGCTCCTGTCCGAAGGCATCGCGTCCATGAGAGGAGATGCACTTACCTCCCCGCACTTTTAGCGCCGGTTTCGAGTTACAATATATATCTATTTATGTATGTATAACGATGAGGCACCGCTGGAGCGGTGAACAGGTATTCTTACACCGAAGCGTCACTACCCTTAAGTCAAGGCGGTTATCTCCCTCACCCTTCGGGAGAGGGTCGGGGTGAGGGGAATAAAATAAGGAAAAATACTTTATTTTGATCCCCTCATCCTAGCCTTCTCCCGGGGGGAGAAGGGACCTGCCATCCTTAACTTAATGGCAGTGACACCGAAGCGTGGGAACGATTGGAGTCTGTTTTGTTCGCCGAATGGCCTAAGATAAGCAGGCCTGTTTTTTGCTTTGAACATTAAGCTTGAGGTGCTGCCGATGAAAAAATGCCCTGCTTGCGGTCATGAAAACCCGCTGCCCGAGACGAAATGCCCCAAATGCGGGAGTTATTATTCGAAGATCATCGAACTGATCGACCAGGAAGCCGCCGACGAAGAGGAACGGTCGTTTCGCGGCCAATGCCGGCGCATCTTCCAGGCGGACAACGTCAAACTCGCGCTGAAGGCCGAATGCAAACGCTGGTGGGCCGGGCTCGGCGGCCGCGCCAAGTTCACCCTGTTCGTGATCTTCGTGTTCGTGTTTGCGCTGGTGGCTACGGTTTTGTAAGACTTTTGCCCGGCTCGGGCATTGCTGTGTATTATCCTTGTTTTTTCTATTATTTTTGGAGTTTTGAATGCATCTGGTGACCTTGATAAAAGGCGACGGTATCGGCCCTTCGATTATGGATGAGGCCGTCAAAGTGATTGACGCGTCCGGCGCAAAGATTCAGTGGGAAGAAGCACACGCGGGCCTCGGCGCGCACGAAAAATTCGGCACGCCGCTGCCCGAAGAAACGATGGCATCGTTCGACAAAACCCGGGTCGCCTTCAAAGGGCCATTGACCACGATCGTCGGCACCGGCTTCCGCAGCATCAATGTCGCGCTGCGGCAAAAATACGAACTGTATGCGAACGTGCGTCCGGCCAAGAGCTGGCCCGGCGTCAAGACCCGTTATGACAATGTCGATATCGTGATCGTTCGCGAAAACACCGAAGGCCTGTACGCGGGCCTCGAACATTATCTGACGCCGAAAAAGGACATCGCCGAGAGTCTGGCGGTCGTAACCCGCGCCGGTTCCGAGCGGATCATCGACTATGCGTTCAAATATGCGCGCGAGAACAACCGCAAGAAGGTGACCGTCTGCCATAAGGCCAATATCCTGAAATACACCCAGGGCCTGTTTCTGGATGTCGCGCGCGAAACCGCGGCGCGTTACCCGGACATTCAGTTCGACGAAAAAATCATCGACGCAGCCTGCATGCATATGGTGATGAATCCGCAGCAGTTCGACGTGGTCGTCTGCACGAACATGTTCGGCGACATATTGTCCGACCTGACCGCGGGCCTGGTTGGCGGCCTGGGCTTGATTCCGGGCGCGAACATCGGCAACGACGCGGCGCTTTTCGAGGCGGTACACGGCAGCGCGCCAGACATCGCCGGTAAAAACCTGGCCAATCCGACCGCGGTAATCATGGCCGGCGCGATGATGCTGAGCCACTTGGGCGAGCAGGAAGCGGCCGACCGGGTGATCAAGGCAATCGAAAAGGTCGTGAATGAAGGCAAGTTCGTAACGCCGGATTTGAATCCGCATTCGAAAGCCGGCACGATCGAGATGGGCAACGCGATCGTTGACGCGATGGAATAAAATCCGCCGTTCCAATAAGCACAAGATGCTGAGCACTTTTTTTCACTCAGCATCTTGTGCAACCGCAATTTCAACTTGATGAACCTTCAATGCCAACACAAGCCATTCAAAATTTAGAAATCACTAATTTTAAATGCTTCAAGGACCTGAAGGTTTCCGGGATTGGTCAAGTTAATTTGATTGGCGGCAAGAATAATGTCGGTAAGACGGCATTTTTAGAGGCCGCCGAGCTATTTTTAAGTTCAAAAACAGCTTCCGACTTGATATTCATGCTCGACACTATCCTAAAAAGGCGACAAAATGAAATAAAGTATTGTGAACTAGACATTTTCTACTCCAATGAAAATAACATAACACTTTCAACCCTCCATCTTAAATCCTGCCGAATTAAACGTCTTAGCGATTACATAGATAATTCAACGTCAATCGGTGATAAAGGGTTACCAACCGAGGGATTATCTTTTTTTCTAAAAAATGAAGATGGCTATGAAGACGAAAAGAGCCTCCCTTCGTATATGTTTACAAAACCCGAATCTAATGACTTTGGTATAGATTTTTGGAAAAAATTCAGTGGAATAATTACATATATCTCGTCAGCAAAATTAAATGAGCAAGATATTGCTATTTTATTAGGGTCACTAGTTGATTCGGATAAAGAAGATTTTTTAAATCAGTCGCTATCGTTATTTGACCCCAATATTGTCTCAATTAAACAAATAACAACCAAACATGGCGTTGTCCTAAAATTCAAGTTAAAAGGCCAAGATAACTTAGTTCTTTTATCATCCTTAGGCGAAGGTGTTAATCGCTACATTGCTATCCTATGCGCCATTTGGGCCAACAAAGATGGCTTTTTATTGATCGACGAAATCGAAAACGGTATCCACTACACCAACTATAAAAAACTCTGGGAAATCATTTTCGAGGCCAGTGTCGCGGCTAACTGCCAGTTGTTCATCACTACGCATTCGAAAGAATGCATCAGCGCCTTCAACGACGTGCAGTTCGAAAACGAGACATGCGATACCCAATATTTCGAATTCTATAATAATCTGAAAACCGGATTGATTGACGCATCCGGTATCGATAAAGAACAACTGCGCTATTCGCTGACTCACGAAGGAAGGATACGCGGTGAGTAACAATTTATTGATCGTCGAGAGCGAAAACGACAAGTTATTCATCGAACGTCTCAAGCAGGAAATTGCCACTGCCGATTTTGAAGTCGACACCCCGATTTGCACGATCTCCGAATATGAATGTTTGGGCGGTTTGTCGCTCACGGCTCTCGAAAACAAACTAAAGACAATCAAACGCGATATCGAAAAAAAAGGCCTCGACAAAATCGGCATCCTAATCGATGCGGACCAAGAAGGCATCGACGCCAGAGTTCAACTTGTCAATCAAGCAATCAAGTCGCTTGATTCTGAACTGACGATTTCAGCAACAAACACTTGGTATCCAAGTGCATTGTTGGACGTTCAAATATCCTGTCATGTGTTGAATGTGAACGGCAGCGGCGAACTGGAAACCTTGCTCAAAACGATCAAGTCGAAAGATTCGAATTATGCCGATTGCCTCTTGGCTTGGCAAAACTGTTTGGCCGCCAAAAATAAACCGATCAAAACCAAGGATTTCGATAAATTTTGGCTCAGCGTCTATCTGCGTTACGATGGCTGCGCGAATGCAGAACAAAAACAGGCCGGCAGAAAATGCAACCTTGAGGCAAGCCTCAAAAAAGACCTTTGGGACTTTTCCCATGCCTGTCTGGATGATCTAACCCGGTATTTGCGGACGTTCAATCCCCAACATTAACCTATCATCTCCCTCATTGAATTTTATCTAGGAATACTCGAAGGAATTCCCCCATGTTAGAACACTACCGTAAACACGTCGAAGAACGCGCCGCCGAAGGCATCGTGCCGAAGCCGCTCGACGCGCAGCAAACCGCCGCGCTGGTCGAACTAATCAAAAATCCGCCGGCGGGCGAAGAGGCGTTTATCCTGGATTTGCTCGCGAACCGGATTCCGGCCGGCGTTGACGATGCGGCTTACGTGAAGGCCGGATTCCTCGCGGCGATCGCAAAAGGCGAGGCGACCTCGCCGATTCTGTCTCCCGCCGAGGCGACCCGGCTGCTCGGCACGATGCTCGGCGGCTACAATGTCGCACCTTTAATCGACCTGCTCGATCATGCCGAACTGGCGCCGATCGCGGCGAAGGCGCTGTCGCATACGCTGCTGATTTTCGATGCGTTCCACGACGTGCAGGCCAAGAGCGATGCCGGCAATGGCTATGCGAAACAGGTGATCCAGTCCTGGGCCGATGCGGAATGGTTCACGGCCAAGCCGGAAGTCCCGGCCAAACTGACCGTGACCGTGTTCAAGGTGACCGGAGAAACCAATACCGACGACCTGTCGCCCGCGCCGGACGCCTGGTCGCGCCCGGACATTCCGCTGCACGCGAAAGCGATGCTGAAAATGCCGCGCGAAGGCATCACCAATGCCGAACAGCAAATCACCGAACTGAAACAGAAAGGCTTTCCGGTCGCCTATGTCGGCGACGTGGTCGGCACCGGCTCGTCCCGGAAATCGGCGACCAACTCGGTGCTTTGGTACATGGGCAACGACATCCCTTACATTCCGAACAAGCGCGAAGGCGGCGTTTGCATCGGCGGCAAGATCGCGCCGATCTTCTTCAACACGATGGAAGACTCCGGCGCCTTGCCGTTCGAATGCGACGTGGCCGGCATGTCGATGGGCGATGTGATCGACATCTATCCTTACGACGGCGTGGTCAAGCGCCACGGCAGCGAGGAAATCGTCTGCCGTTTCGAACTGAAAACCGACGTGCTGCTCGACGAAGTCCGCGCCGGCGGCCGGATTCCGCTGATCATCGGCCGCGGCCTGACCGACCGGGCGCGGAAGGCCTTAGGATTATCGCTTTCGACCGTATTCCGCCGCCCCGGCAGCGTTCAGGACAGCGGCAAGGGCTATACCCTGGCACAAAAGATGGTCGGCCTCGCCTGCGGCATCAAAGGCGTCCGCCCGAACACCTACTGCGAACCGCACATGACCACCGTCGGCTCGCAGGACACGACCGGGCCAATGACCCGCGACGAACTGAAAGACCTGGCCTGCCTCGGCTTCTCGGCGGACCTCGTGTTGCAGTCGTTCTGCCATACCGCCGCCTATCCGAAGCCGGTCGATGTCGAGATGCAGCATACCCTGCCCGACTTCATCATGAACCGCGGCGGCGTTTCGTTGCGCCCCGGCGACGGCATCATCCATTCCTGGCTGAACCGGATGCTGCTTCCCGATACGGTCGGCACCGGCGGCGACTCGCATACCCGCTTCCCGATCGGCATCTCGTTTCCGGCCGGCTCCGGCCTCGTCGCCTTCGCGGCCGCGACCGGCGTGATGCCGCTGGATATGCCGGAGTCCGTCCTGGTGCGCTTCAAGGGCAAGATGCAGCCCGGCATCACGCTCCGCGACATGGTCAATGCGATTCCTTACGCGGCGCTGCAAAAGGGCCTGTTGACGGTCGAGAAAAAAGGCAAGAAGAACGTATTCTCGGGGCGGATTCTCGAAATCGAAGGGCTGCCTGACCTGAAAGTCGAACAGGCGTTCGAATTGTCCGACGCCTCGGCCGAACGCTCGGCGGGCGGCTGCACGATTCGCCTGAACGAGGCGCCGATCCGCGAATACCTGACCTCGAACATCACGCTCTTGAAATGGATGATCGCGGAAGGCTACGGCGACAAGCGCACGATCGAACGCCGGATCAAGGCGATGGAAGACTGGCTCGCCAATCCGGTATTGCTGGAAGCCGATGCGGACGCCGAATACGCGGAGATCATCGAGATCGACATGGACCAGATCAAGGAACCTCTCTTGGCCTGCCCGAACGATCCGGACGACATCAAGCCGCTGTCCGAGGTCGCCGGCACCCCGATCGACGAAGTCTTCCTCGGCTCGTGCATGACTAATATCGGCCATTTCCGCGCCGCCGGCAAACTGCTCGAACAGCAGAAGGGGGACCTCCCGACCCGCCTGTGGGTCGCGCCGCCGACCAAGATGGACCAGAGCCAGCTGACCGAAGAAGGCTATTACGGCACCTTCGGCAAGGCCGGCGCGCGGATGGAAATGCCCGGCTGCTCGCTGTGCATGGGCAACCAGGCGCGGGTCAAAGAAAATGCAACCGTGGTGTCGACCTCGACCCGCAACTTCCCGAACCGGCTCGGCAACGGCGCGAACGTTTTCCTGGCCTCGGCCGAACTGGCGGCGGTGTGCTCGATCCTCGGCAAGATCCCGAGCGTCGAGGAGTACATGCAATATGCCGCGCAGATCGACAAATCGGCCGCGGATACCTACCGCTATCTGAATTTCGATCAGATCAAAAATTACCGGGAGAAAGCGGATAAGGCCGCACTGAGCGTTTAAGCGGATTTCCGAATAAATACTCGGTTTTCGGGGCGGCCGACGCCGCCCCTGCCTGCGGCCTTTAAAATGGAATTGAATTAAGGAGTTCCCTAAATCGGTTGATTATCCGGTTGCCCATCTTCGTTTCGCAACCCTGTTCGCGTCATGCTGAAAAGAATCCTGAAGAAAGCCAAGCCGCCCCCCCTTTCCCCCTTGCCCGACTTGTCCTGCGAACTGGAACGGCGCTATTTCGCTCTGGTCGATCAGGCGCATATTCAATATGACGCCGCGCAACACGGCGTATTGGCGCATCTGCAAGATCTCTTGAACGACCTTGCCGCCAACGCCTGCCACGACAACAAACCGGCCGCGCAAAAATTTTTCTCCCGCCGCCCGCCCCGCTGCAAAAGCCTGTATATCTACGGCGGCGTCGGCCGCGGCAAATCAATGCTGATGGAGTTGTTTTACGAATCCTGTCCGTTCCCCCAAAAACGGCGCGTGCATTTCAATACCTTCATGATCGAAGTGCATGCCTTTGTGCACCGCTGCCGGCAGCAAAAAATCGCCGACGCCTTGCTGGTGCTGGCCGAGCAAATCAGAAAGTCGACGCGCCTGTTATGTTTCGACGAATTCCATGTGACCGACATCGCCGACGCAATGATTCTGGGCCGCCTGTTCAGCAAATTGTTCGAACTCGGCGTCGTAACCGTGATGACCTCGAACCGGCATCCGAACGATCTTTATCAGGGCGGCCTGCAACGGGAGCAGTTCCTGTTTTTCATCAAGGTGTTGCAGAATGAAGCCAACATTATCCAGCTGGCGGCCAAAAAGGATTTTCGCCTCCGCCATCTGCACGCGTTGAAAACGACCTATTACACCCCGCTGGACCCGGATGCCGACGCATTCCTCCGGCACAGCTATGACGAATTGACGCATTTTTCCGAAATGCAGCCGGTCGAGTTGCCGGTATTCGGCCGCACGGTACGCCTGACTGCGGCGCATGGCGATGTCGCCTTTACTTCTTTCGAAGAATTGTGCGTGCAGCCTTTAGGCGCGGCCGATTACCTGAAAATCGCCGGCGAATTCAGCACGATCATCATGGCGAACATTCCGAAACTGACCTCCGCTTACCGGAACGAGGCCAAGCGCTTCGTGACCTTGATCGATGCGCTCTACGAACACAAGGTCAAATTGATCTGCACCGCCGAGGTGCCTGCCCGCGAACTCTATACCGAAGGCGACGGCGCCTTCGAATTCGAACGCACGGTGTCGCGGCTGATGGAAATGCAGTCGGAGAGCTATCTGCGCAGCGAGCATCTTTGCGATGTCGAGCCGCGGGATCGATAGCGCTGGACATCCGGGCCTAAATTGTCAATTAGGGATCAATCAAAATCCCCAACACTCCTGCGATGCTTCGGAGAAAACAATTTCCTTGTAGCCTCTTTCCTTGGGAATCACCTCAGGTACTACGATGGGCGGAATACTGACACTCTTCGGCAAGGGGGGCTGATATTTTTCGGTTTCCGCATCGCCCGATGCCAAAATATGGTTTTGAATCAATCGGGCGCGCACCACGTGCCGGCTCAGCCCAAGCAACCTCGCCGTAGCCAGTTGATTGCGGCCGGTGTGCTTATACGCGGCTTGTAACAAGGCGTGTTCGACACGGGCATACAGATCCGGGTGTTCCTGCTCGCATAAGGTTTGCAAGACGCTGTCCAGTTTCTCAAAATCTCCCGCCTCGGACTCTACCGTTTTAGAAAAACTGAGCGCCTGAGAGAGATTTAAATCGGTCGGCGTAATGGTCAGATCGCGAGCCACCAACAAGGCGTGATGGATCGCATTTTCCAATTCCCGAATGTTGCCTGGCCAGGGATGCGTTAACAGGGCTTGTTTGGCGGCGGGGGAAATCGTGGTTCCGGGGCAGCCGAGACGCTGTCCGTAGACCTTCAAGAAATGCCGGGCCAACGGCAAAATATCCCCGGTGCGCTGCCGCAAAGGCAACAAATTCAATGCCGCCACATTCAGCCGGTAGTACAAATCCTCACGAAACCGGCCGGCCATGACCGCCTCTTCCAGTTTGACGTTAGTTGCCGCAATCAAGCGCACGTCGATGGGCGTCGCCTTATGGGATCCGACCCGCACCACCTCGCGTTCCTGCAAGACCCGCAATAACTTGACCTGCATCGACTGCGGCAAATCGCCAATCTCGTCCAGAAAAATCGTGCCGCCGGAAGCGGCCTCGAACCACCCTTGTTTGGTCGTCACCGCGCCGGTAAAAGCCCCTTTCTCATGGCCGAACAACTCGCTTTCGATCAAGGTTTCCGACAAGGCGCAGCAATTGACCGCCAAAAACGGCCCGTTGCGTCTGGCGCTCAGCTCGTGGATGTGGCGGGCAACCAGTTCCTTGCCGGTGCCGGTTTCGCCAATGACCAGTGCATTTAACTCGCTCGGGGCAACCCGCTTGATTCTATCGAGCAGTTCTCTGGACTTTGGATCTTCGAAAACCAAGGCGGACGCTCGAATCGAGAGCGCCATCTCGGCAGGATTAGCAAAGGCAAGTAAAGACATAAGTAAAAACAGGTCCCTTGAAGTCACAACTGACTCCAAGATAGCATGCGCGTCTCAAGTTATAAAATGATCAAGATCAATATTAGTATGCCTAAATGTAATAATGATCTGATTTCCGGACAGATCCTGGCTTGTTGAGCCGGGATCTGCCAAGCGTCCGCCAATCCTCCGGCGTCAAGCCGCCTCGAGCGCCTGTTCCAGATCCGCGACAATGTCGTCGCTGTGTTCTATCCCGATCGATAAACGCACCATGTCCTCGGTGACGCCCGCCTTGACCAGCTCTTCAGGAGACAGTTGCCGATGCGTGGTCGATGCCGGGTGGCAAGCTAGCGATTTGGCATCGCCGATATTCACGAGGCGGGTGAACAGTTTTAGCGCATCCTGAAAACGTTCTCCCGCCTTGCGGCCGCCTTTCAAGCCAAAAGTCAGAATGCCGGACGCGCGTCCGCCCATGTATTTATCGACCAGCGCTTTATCCGGATGGTCTTCGAGCCCCGCGTAGTTGACCCATTCCACCTTGACGTGGTTTTGCAGGTAGCGCGCCACCTTGACGGCGTTTTCAGAGATCCTGTCCATGCGCAGCGCCAGGGTTTCTATGCCTTGCAAGATCAAAAACGCATTGAAGGGCGAAAGGGCCGCGCCGGTATTGCGTAACGGCACGACGCGGGCCCGGCCGATGTAAGCGGCAGGCCCCAGGGCTTCGGTGTAAACGACGCCATGATAGGACACGTCGGGCTCGTTCAGGCGAGGGAAACGCGCTTTATGTTCGGCCCAAGGGAATTTGCCGCTATCGACGATCACCCCGCCGATGCTGTTGCCATGACCGCCCAGATATTTGGTGAGCGCGTGCACGACAATATCGGCGCCGTGCTCGATCGGACGGCAAAGATAAGGCGACGGCACCGTGTTGTCGACAATCAGCGGCACGCCGTGGCGGTGGGCAATGGCGGCCAGCCGTTCAAAATCGGTCACGTTACCGAGCGGGTTGCCGACCGATTCGCAGAAAACCGCCTTGGTTTTGCCGTCGATCAGCGTCTCGAAAGCTGCGGGATCGCGATAATCGGCAAAACGCACGTTGATGCCGTATTGCGGCAGGGTGTGGGCAAAGAGATTGTAAGTGCCGCCGTACAGGGTGGCGGCGGAGACGATGTTGTCGCCGGCTTCGGCGATGGTCATGATCGCGTAGGTAATCGCCGCCATGCCGGAGGCCAGCGCCAGCCCGGCGATCCCGCCTTCCAAGGCGGCCACGCGCTTTTCGAGCACGTCCGAAGTCGGGTTCATGATGCGGGTATAGATATTTCCCGCCACTTTCAAATCGAAGAGATCGGCGCCATGCTGGGTATCGTCAAAGGCGTAAGACGTGGTCTGATAAATGGGCACGGCCACGGCTTTGGTGGTCGGGTCGGGGCTGTAGCCGCCGTGTACGGCGATCGTTTCTAGTTTCATGGGCTTCAGGGTTGACGAGGTTGATGGGGTCTGTAAAGGTCTGGTTTTCGGTTCTGATAACGGGCTTGGGGACATACGATGGCATTGCCAGTCTCGACGCGGCCTCGGCTCATCCGGCCTTGGCTTGCCACTCGACTTTTCCGGTATCGCCCACGGGGCTTAAATGGAACACCGGTTTGGCGCGTGTTTTTTCAGGGGCTTTTGCGACCGGCAACAAAGGGAACAGCAATTCGGCCACCCGGTAGGCTTCTTCCAGGTGCGGGTAACCGGAGAGCACAAAGGTTTCGATGCCGAGATCGGCATATTCCTGCAAGCGCTTGGCGACCGTTTGCGGATCGCCGACCAACGCAGTCCCTGCGCCGCCCCGGACTAAACCGACACCGGCCCATAAGTTGGGGGCGATTTCGAGGTTTTGCCGGGAGCCTCGGTGCAGACTGTTCATCCGCCGTTGCCCCTCGGAATCCGAGCGGGCGTAGGCGCGCTGCGCGGAAGCAATCGCCTCATCGTCGACATGGCGGATCAGCGCATTGGCCGCCGCCCACGCTTCGGCTTCGGTTTCCCGAACGATGATGTGTATGCGCAGGCCGTAACGCACGACCCGCCCGGCCAGCCTGGCGCGAGCTTCGAGATCGGCGATTTTTTTGGCCACCGCCGGCACCGGTTCGCCCCAGCTCAAATAGTGGTCGATATACTCGGCGGCTAATTGATGGGCGGCAGGCGATGAGCCGCCCAAATATAACGGCAGACTCGGCGTCTGCGCGGGCGGAAAGGCCAGTTTCGCGTTATCGACCCGGATATGCTTGCCGGCAAAACTGACGGTTTCGCCCGCCAATAAGCGCTGCCAGACGGTCAAAAACTCGGCGGTCAGGACATAACGCTCGTCATGCGCCAGGAACAAGCCGTCGCCGGCCAGTTCAACCGGATCGCCGCCGGCAACGACATTGACCAGCAAGCGCCCGCCGGAAAACCGGTCCAGGGTAGCCGCCATGCGCGCCGCCACCGTGGGCGTGGTCAGGCCGGGACGAACCGCCACCAAAAACCGTAAATTCTCGGTCGATTCAATCAACGAGGCCGCGACCACCCAGGAATCCTCGCAGGTGACGCCGGTAGGGATCAGAACCCCTCCATAACCCAAAGTATCCGCCGCCTGGGCTATCTGGCGCAAATAGCGCAAGTTCACTTCGCGCGCACCCTGAGCCGAACCCAGGTAGCGGCCGTCGCCATGCGTCGGTAAAAACCAGAAAACATTCACTTTCTTGTCTCCAAATTCATTATGGTCGTGTCCTGCATCCGCATTCATTTCGCACTCAGCGTTTCCCAGGGCAGATTGTCCAGATTCAGCAAATGCCCGAGCTTCTCGGATTTAGTGCGTAAATAGACGATATTCTCGCGATTGGGAACGGGCTCCAGCGGCACGCGCTCGACGATTTTCAGCCGGTATCCCGCCAGTTCGCTGAACTTGGCCGGGTTATTGCTCATGAGCCTGATCGTCGTTACCCCCAAATCTCTGAGGATCTGGGCGCCGACATCATAGCTGCGGGAATCAATAGGCAAACCCAAATCCAAATTGGCTTGTACGGTATCCCGGCCCTGATCCTGCAATTCATAGGCGCGCAGCTTGTGCGCCAAACCGATGCCGCGGCCTTCATGCCCGCGCAGGTAAACCAAAACCCCGCTGCCTGCCTGTTCGATTTTTGCCAACGCCATTTTGAGTTGATTGCCGCAATCGCAGCGCAACGAGTCAAGCACATCGCCGGTTAAACATTCGGAATGCACCCGCACCAGGACGTTCTGCTGTCCCGTCACCTGGCCTTTGACCAGGGCCAAATGCTCGGAACCGTCGAGCACGGAACGGTAAACATGGGCGGTGAAAACCCCAACGGCGGTGGGTATCCTGGCTTCCGAGACGTGCTCGACCAGTTGTTCGTTACGGCGGCGATAGGCGATCAAGTCGGCGATCCGGATAAAGGGCAATTGATGTCGGCTGGCGAATGCCCGCAGCGCCTCGCCGCGGGTCATGCTGCCATCGTCGTTCACGATTTCGCACAACACACCGGCCGGATACAGACCGGCCAAGCGCGCCAGATCCCCGGCCGCTTCGGTGTGTCCCGGCCGCGCCAACACCCCATGCGGCCTGGCGCGTAACGGAAACACATGGCCTGGGCGCGCAAAATTGTCGGCGGTACAGGCGGGATTCGCCAAGGCCCGGAGGGTGGCGCTGCGGTCCGCGGCGGAAATGCCGGTGCTGGTGCCTTTGTTCAAGTCCACCGACACGGTAAATGCCGTGCCATGGGCATCGGTATTGCTCGCGACCATCGGCTCCAGATGCAGCGCCTCGACGCGCTCGCCCGGCAGGGAGACGCAAACGACGCCGCTGCTATGCCGTACCAGAAAGGCCATTTGTTCGGGCGTGATTTTTTCGGCTGCGATGATTAAATCGCCTTCGTTTTCCCGGCTGGCATCATCGGCCACCACCACGAAGCCGCCGTTGCGGATGGCTTCCAGCGCCGTTTCTATTGTGTCGTAACTCATTGTTGATCCTTAGGAGTAAAAGCTCGGAGTGGGCGGCTTGGCATTCAACACCCATTCGCCAAGATCGCGCAGCTTATAATCGACCGGGTCGTGCAGCGAATGGGTGCGCAGATTGCGCCAATAGCGGTCGAAGCCGGCTTTGGCGCTGGTAGCCCGTGCGCCGGTGACTTCGAACAAGCGCTGCGTCACGTCCAACCCGGCGCGGGTGGCCAGGACTTTGGCCGTCGCGCTGGCGATCGCCACGCTGCCGCGCTCCGCCTCGGTGAGCGCATTTTCCTGGCGCCAGGCAGCATCCAGTAAACTGGCGGCATAATCGGTCGCCAGCGCGGCGGCGTTCAGATCGACCCAAAACTCGCCGTACTTTTTGAGCACATAAGGATCGCGGGTCGCGCTTTCCACGCCGGACAAAAACCAGGCCCGCGACTGGCTGCGGGTATAGCCGATCGCTTCCGCCAAGGCGCCTTCCCCGATCCCCAGGTAAATATTGATTAGCACCAGCTGCGCAATCAACGGACGCAAGGTGGCAAACACGCTGCCCAAGGGTCCGGGCTGACTCAAGATTTCCTGGTCATAGATGCGCACCCGATCAAAATCCACCGTGCCGCTGTCGGTCTGTCGTTGCCCCATATTGTCCCAATCCGAATGAATCCGGATGCCCGGGCGATCGCTAGGAATCGCGGCGATGACCAATTTGCCGCCCGCCTCGGTCAAGGCCGATACGATCAAATGATCGGAATCGCTGGCGCCGGAGCAAAAGCTTTTGGTGCCGTGCACCAGCCAGTCCTGGCCGTCGGCACTGATCTTGGCGCGGGTGTCCAGAGGGTTCAGGGTGTTGCCCCAAAACCAGCTGTTTTTAACCGTTTCGCGGTAATAATGCGGCCATTGGTCGCCGAACAGCCGCAGCGTCGCCAGCAGCAAATGCTGGAAACCGAACAGATGCCCGAGCGAGCTGTCGGCCCTGGAAATAATGCGCACGATCTGCAAGGTATCGTGCCAATCCAGGCCGTGCCCGCCGTATTCGCCCGGGATGATCAGGTTTAATAGGCCGCTTTGACGCAGGCTGTCGCGCTCGTTTTTAGCGGTGCCGCCGCGCCGATCGCGTTCCACGGCGGTGGCGGCAAACTCCGCCGCCAATTGTTCGGCCTTGTCGAACAACGCCTGAGTCTTTGCCTGCGCCTGCTTGGGAGGATTCGCCTTGCTCATCAGGCGGCCACTTGGTCGGCTTGCCGCGCTTCCAGTTCGCGGACCAAAGGCAAAACCCGCTGCCCGAAATAGTCGACTTCTTCCTGGAAATGCAAAAAGCCGGTCAGGATCAAGTCTACGCCGACTGCTTTCAACGCGACAATACGTTCGGCGATTTGCTCGGGCGTGCCGATCAGATTGGTCTTGAAGCCGTCGTTATATTGCACCAAGTCCTCGAATGTGGACTTGGCCCAGTTGCCCTCGCCTTCCGGGGACGCTTTTCCCGCCTGCTTGGCTTCATGTCCGAATGCATTGACCGCTTCCGTGTCGGCTTTTTCAATGATTTCATTCAGCACCGCCTGGGCTTCCGCCTCGGTGTCCCGGGCGATCACGAAGGCATTGACGCCGATCTTGACCGCATGGCCTTCCTTGGCCGCCTTGGCGCGAATATCGTCGACCTGCGCCTTGATGCCCTCCAGCGTATTGCCGTTGGTGAAATACCAATCCGAAACCCGGGCCGCCATATCGCGCGCCGCCCTGGAACTGCCGCCCTGAAAGATCTCCGGATGCGGTTGTTGCAGGGGTTTCGGCTTCAGGGTGAAATGGTGGAAACGGTAGAAATCGCCGAAAAAGCTGAAATCGTCCTGCGTCCAAATGCCTTTCAGCGCGCGGATAAATTCTTCCGAACGGCGATAACGTTCGTCATGCTCCAGCCACGGCTCGCCGATCGCGGTAAATTCGGTTTTGAACCAGCCGCTGACGATATTGACGGCGATACGGCCGGCCGTCAGGTGGTCGATCGTCGCAATCTGCTTGGCGACGACGGCCGGATGCCAGGGTCCCGGCAAGATGGCCGCGATCACCCGCAGTTTCTGGGTGGCCGCCAACAGGGCATGAGTGAAAGAGACCGACTCGTGCTGATACTCCGCACCATAACCCGCGGTGAAACGGATCTGCGTGAGGGCGTAGTCGAAGCCGCTACGCTCGGCGATTTGCGCGAGCTTGCGGTTATAGTCGATATCCCAGCTGGTGCGTTGCTCGATTTTACTGACCAGCAGGCCGCCGCTGACATTGGGCACCCAGTAGGCGAATTTGATCGGGTTGTCGCTGTGATGTGATGGGCTCATGTGGATTTCCTCACGCGGCGTCGCTGGCCAGGGCGTTCAGCGGCGCGCCATTGAGTATGACCGTACCGGCCACCTCGACCGGCCGGGTCAGGGTATCGAGCACGGGGCAGTGCGCTTCCACAGCCGCCACCAGCTGGCTGATCGTTTCCGGGTCCGCAGGACTCTTCAATGTGGTTTCGAAGCTGATTTTCTGGAAACCGGAGGGCACCTCTTGCAAGCCGAAGAGCCCGTTGAGATCCAGGTAGCCCTTGGCGCTCACCTCGACGGCCTCCAACGGGATGCCCAACACGGCGGCGTAGGCCGCATAGACGATTTCCTGGCAGGTGCCGAGCGCGGCCAGGATCAGCTCGACCGGGTTTGCCCCCGCGTCTCCCCCACCCAGCTCGGGGGGTTCGTCAATGATCAGCGGCGGAAAATCCCGCACTTCGGCGGCGCAGCGCACGCCATCGAGCAGGCGGGTCTGCGCCTTGAAGACCAGGCGGGCGCCCGCCGGATTTTGTTGCAGGGCGGCAATGGTGTTCTCTAATGTGGCTTTCAAATCATTCTGTGACATGTGAATCTCCGAAATATTGAGCTGGGGCTGTCGATTGAGAAGGCTGGCTTCGCGCCTATTCCTTCCCATCGAGGCGTGGCAAAGGTTGATAAATCGAAACGCTCTTGCAGGCTTTACTCGCCGCCTGCCTCGAACAGCTCCAGCGGCAATCCCACCAGCGCCTTGCCGATCCATTCGCGGGCGATGTTGTTCGACGGCCCCATGCCGATGCCGGCGCGGGCATCACGGAAGATGCGTTCGATCGGGCCTTTCTTGTAACCGTAACCGCCGCTGACATCCAGGGCGTTGCGTGCCGAGATATTGGCGACTTCCGCCGCATGCACCTTGAATTCGGTCAACGGCAGCAGGATTTGCCCTTGCGGCTGACCGGCGGCCTGCAATTGGTCCAATTGCCGCGCCAGATCGTGCTGCCAGGGGCGCAGGCTTTCGACCAACACCTTGGACTCGCCCAATTGCTGGCGCAGCACTTGGTAGTCGGACAGTTTGCGGTTGAAATCGCGGTGAATGGTGCCGGTCAGATGGTCTGAAGCTTTTTCCAATGCCGCCCTGGCCACACCGTGCCAGACAGAGCCCAGACCGACCAGATAGACCGGCGATACGCCGTGGTAAACGATGTCTTTGCCCTGGCCTTCGTCGCCCAGGCGATCGATGCTTTTCACATTGACATCCTTATAGGTGATCGGCCCGCTGTGGTTGCCGCGCACCCCGAGCGCTTCCCAGGTGCCGTGCGTGATGCCGTCCAGTTTGGAATCGACGATGAAGAAGCTGATATCGGTAGGGCCTTTGGCGCCCGGCGAACGGGTTTGAAAAATATAGTAATCCGCTTGTCCGGCACTGGTGGTAAATGACTTTTCCGCATTGAGCAGATAGTTATCGTCGTTGCCACGGGAAGCTTCGCTGAAGTTAAACCACCAGTGTCCGCCCGAGGCTTTTTCGCTGGTCGAATAGGTGCCGATCAAACCGTCGCGGGCAGGCTTCAACCAACGTTCTTTTTGGTCGTGGTTGCCGAATAAGTTGATGGTCTGCGCCGCACCGGTGTGCATCACATAGACCAGGCCGGTCGAAGCGCAGGCGCGGCCGATTTCTTCCGCCACGATCGAAAAGGCGACATGATCCAGACCCAGGCCGCCGTATTCCTTCGGAATCAGCACGCCATTCCAACCCGCCCGGCCCAAGGCCTCAAGATTCTCCCGCGGGAAAACGCCCTGGTCGGTTTGTTCGGCATTAGGCCGGATGACTTCGTCAACCAAGGTGCGAATTTCGGAACGGATTTTTTCGTAATCGTGTACAGACATGATGCTCTCCTTAAGCTACTTCACATAATTGGGTTTGATCCGCGCGGATAAGCGCCGCGACAACGGCTTGGCGCGCTGCCGCATGGATGCGTTCATTGACGATGGCATCGCTAAAGCGTGATCCGTCATAGTTCTGTTCGGTGGCGTAGATGCCGGAAGGGACGGTTTGCGCACCGAAGAAGCCGAATAGCGGCCGCAGTTGATGTTCGATAATCAGGGCATGCTTTTCCCCGCCGCCGGTGGCGCCGAGAATCACCGGCACGTCGTTCAGCGCCTTCACATCCAGAAAATCAAACACATGCTTGAATAGGCCGGTATAGGAACCTTTGTAAACCGGTGTGACCGCTACCAGGATGTCGGCCGACCCGATAGAATCCAGCACGGCTTTGCCACTATCGCTCAGCTCGCCCGGATGACGGGCTGGACCGAACACCGGGCCCAGATCAGCCAAGCTGTGAGTTATGACTTCAATACAAGCTTGCGGGTAAGCTTGCTGCTTGATGGCTTCCACGATTTGCTCGGCCAATGCGAGCGTCTTGGACGGCAGCCCTAGATTGCCCGAAACAACCACGACTTTTAATGTACTCATGTTGATTGCCTTTGTACGGTTGAAAAATCCCAATGCCTGCAAAGCATGGGTACTGTACTTAAGCTTTAGCACCGATTATGCCAACACGTAACCTATTGTTTTTTAAATGATTGCCGAGAGCCTTATCGATTTGAATGCCGATTTTGCAGCAGCGAATCACAACGATTGCCGCTACAGCGGCAATCGTTGCGGGACATGCAACCGGCAACCCCAGCGTTAAGGCTGTGCAAGATCATTTGGCACAATACCTGCTGCTTCTGTGGCTTGAACACCAGCCGAAGCGAAGATCGCTTCAACACATTAGCCAAATCCGAGAATTGACAAGATGTCCAGACCGATAATCGACATGCGCAGCCGACCTGCGTTTCTGCATGATTTTTATGGCGCAACGCCGGCAACACCCGAATACGAAACCGCCAAATGGCTTAATCGCCGCTTGGGCTCTAAACAGGACGATCACTTTGTCCGCTCGCATACCCTGGATGGGTTTATCGAGGAAATTCGCGAGGTGGGTATCCGCCATGCGGTCGTCGTCGGCCGCGATACGCCCGACATCACAATCTCCAACGAGACCATCCGGGACATTACCTCGCCGCACCCGGAACTGATCGGCATCGCCTCGGTAAACCCGCAGGCGCTGGATAGCCGTGCCATCGCCGAAGCCATTGAAAAGGCCGTGAACACACTGGGTTTGAAGGGAGTTAACATAGAACCCGGATTCGGCGCGCCGCCCATTCAGGCCGATGACCCGTTGCTCTACCCGATTTACGACGCCTGCGAGCAACTGGATGTACCGGTGTTTTTAATGTCAGGTCCGACCACGCCGAACCTGGAATATGCCAATCCGGTCGCCGTCGGCAAGGTGGCCAGGGCTTTTTCAGGTTTGCCTATTGTCTGCTACCACGGTTTTTATCCGTATGTGAACGAAATGATCGGCGTCGCGTTTCGCTATGAAAACGTTTACGTCGTCCCGGACATGTATATTTTTCTGCCGGGCGGAAGCCTGTATGTGGAAGCGGCCAACGGTTTTATGAAGGAGCAATTGCTGTTTGGCAGCTCGTATCCGTTCCGGGCGATGGGGCAAACGCTCGATGACTTTATACGGCTCGGTTTACACGAGGAGGTGCTGGATCGGGTGTTGTATCAAAACGCGAAGCGTTTATTGCGGATTTGACCGATAGGCCGGATTTGCCGAATAATCCCAGCGCGGATTATTCGGCATCTTTCCGTTAAAATTTGAAATTCGCGCCCGCCCCCAACGCCCATTCGCTGGCATTCACATGGTAATCGCCCAACGCCAGCGTGCTGCGGTCTGCGGTGCCTTCAAAGGCATAGGCCGCAAACGAATCCAGTCTGAACTTGGGTGTAAAGGCGTACCCCACACCGGCGGTGACGGTATGCTCCCAAACGACCGGGCCTAAAGTCGTTTGTACGACTTTAATCAAATCATTGCTGTTAAGCACACCGGGAACACTGGTGTCCAAAGGCAGCGTCCCTACACCTGTAAAGCCGCCCACCGTGCCGTTCGGTTCGTCGCGCAGCAACTTTGAGGCATAACTGTAACCTGAGCGGAATTGCCAGTTGCCGAGGCTATATTGGCCACCCAACATGGCCAGGAATTGATCCTTGTAGACATCTTTATACAAAGACGATTTGGACCAGTTTTTCCAGGCGACGTCCGCCTCCAATAACAAGTTGGGCGTCGCATTGGCCGCGATACCCCAGGTAACCTCCAGCGGTTGTTCGAGCTTGACGTCCTGGTATGCCTGGCTGCCGCCCACGGTGGTCGACAAGACATTTTGATAGTGGTATTGCAGAGGGGTCTTGATCGAGGCACCCAGCTTCACATCCTGCGTGAGCTGATAGGTTGCGCCCAAGGCGCCGCGAATCGAAATATCATGTACGCTGGACGTCGTCCCGCCAAAATCGCCCGACAAGCCGGCGAGCCCCGTCGTATTGCCGGCAGTCCCGAATTGGCCCAAACCGAATCCCACCGTTAATGCGGCCCCTAACGACAAATCCGGCGTCACCTCATAAGCCGCCCCCACGTTGGCGCTAAACGACAGTAACTCTACGTCCAACGGCAATGTCGCCGCGCCGCCGAGCCCGGCGCCACCCAGGCCGAGTCCGGCCCCGGCGTTGATCGGATGGGTGCGATAATCCGCGCCCAAGCCGGAATCCACCCCGACGCCGGCACCAACCACAAAGCCGGGCAAGACTTCTCCGCTGAGCGCCACATCCGGCGCGATATAATTCTGCGCCAGACTGTGGGATCGGTTGGTGAAGCCGTTATTGCTTTGATAATTGTCCACATCCGGCTCGAGGATGGCGGCGCCTAAGCCAAAATTGAAGCCTTTAAACTGAGTCAGAGTGGCCGGATTGCCAAACAACGCCGCGGAAACTTCTTGCGGCTTGGTATAAGCCGCGCCGGCCATACCGCCGGCAATGGGTTTTGCAGACAAATTCAGGTCAGTGCCGGTATTCAGCGCCAATACGCGAGGCGATGCCGCACTGGCTAGCGCCAATAACATCACCTGATTAAACCGCCATAGATTGATGCGTCTGTCATTTCCGAGAGGAATCGATGCTGTGTTCATTGTTAAACTCCAATAAAATATTTTCAGGTATCGGCCACGTCCGTTTAGCTTGTCCGAATAGGGTTCATAAAGGACAAACACGTTCTGCCTGAAAGCCTCTATTGCGAGCTTTGTGCCAAACATAACTCATTGTTTATAAATAACTATTTATAACATCTCGATTATTAATGCCGCGCCAGCAGCAATGCTGTAGAAAAATTGCCGCTCTTGGCGCAACGCGCCATCCCCTGTCGCGCGGATTCTCCGCTGATACTAGAGAGCAAACAGAGTTGACGCTAGCGATTGCCTGACAAATCCTTGGGTACCCGTTTTCCTTCAATAGCAAGAGGGCCCTTGCCCGGATCAATCGTCAGCAAAGCTACCCCCAAACCGGTAAAAAAGAGTAAAATACGGGGTTTTAAACCGCATTCGGCTTTTGCCCCGCGAGTATCCCATGCATACAAAATACAAAACCGACGACCTGAGAATTTGTGAGACGAAGGAAGTCATCGCGCCCTATCAGGTGCATGATGAAATGCCGATTACCGACGAAGCGGCCGAAACCACCGCGAAAGCGCGTCAGGAAATTCATCACATTCTGACCGGCGAAGACGATCGGTTGCTGGTGATAGTCGGCCCTTGCTCGATCCATGACCCGGCCGCGGCGATCGATTATGCCAAGCGCTTGAAGGCGGTCAAGGACGAACTGGCGGAAGATTTGCAGCTCGTGATGCGGGTCTATTTCGAGAAACCGCGTACGACGGTCGGCTGGAAAGGTCTGATCAACGATCCGGATATCGACTCCAGCTTCAACATCAACAAAGGCCTGCGCATTGCGCGCCGTTTGCTGCTCGATGTCGCGAATCTCGGCATGCCGGCCGCGACCGAATACCTGGACCTGATTTCGCCGCAATACATTTCCGACCTGATTGCCTGGGGCGCGATCGGCGCGCGTACGACCGAAAGCCAGGGCCACCGCGAGCTGGCCTCCGGCGTGTCCTGCCCGATCGGTTTCAAGAATTCGACCGACGGCACGATCAAGATCGCGATCGATGCGATCGGCGCGGCGATGAGCCCGCATCACTTCCTGTCGATGACCAAGGGCGGGCATTCGGCGATTTTCTCGACCACCGGCAACGAAGATGTGCACATTATTTTGCGCGGCGGCAACAACCGGCCGAATTATGACGCGGTCAGCGTCGAACAGGTCGCCGAAGGCCTGGTCAACGCCAAGCTCAGACCGAACATCATGATCGATTTCAGCCATGCGAACAGCCTGAAGCAATGCCAGCGCCAGCTGATCGTCGGCGAGGATGTCGCCACTCAAATCGCCGGCGGCGATCACCGCATCATGGGCGTGATGGTCGAAAGCAATCTGGCCGCAGGCAAGCAGGACGTGGTGCCGGGCAAACCCTTGACCTATGGCCAAAGCATTACCGACGCCTGCCTCAGTTTCGAGGATACCGTGCCGCTGCTGCACAGCCTGGCGGAAGCCGTGCGCGAGCGCCGGTCGCTGGACAGCAAAGGAGCTTAACCGATGAATATTATTGTGAACGGCGCCGCGCGCGAGTGCGCGGAGCACAGCACCGTCGCCGCCTTGATTGCCGCGTTGGAATTGAACGGCAAGAAAATCGCGGTCGAATTGAACCAGGAAATTCTGCCTTATGATCAATATGGCGAACAGGCATTGAAAGACGGCGACCATATCGAGATCGTACATGCGATCGGCGGCGGCCAGGACGACTCTTTTGTGATCGCCGGCAAATCCTACCGCTCGCGCCTGTTGGTCGGCACCGGCAAATACAAGGATCTCGAAGAAACCCGGCTCGCGACCGAAGCCTCGGGCGCCGAGATCGTGACCGTCGCGATCCGCCGCACCAACATCGGCCAGAATAAGGACGAGCCTAACCTGCTCGACGTGATCTCGCCGGACAAATACACGATCCTGCCGAACACCGCCGGCTGCTATAGCGCCGAAGAAGCGGTCCGCACCTGCCGACTGGCCCGGGAGCTCTTGGGCGGCCATAAACTGGTCAAGCTGGAAGTATTGGCCGATCAGCTGACGCTGTTCCCCGATGTCGCGCAGACCTATATCGCCGCCGAACAGCTGGTCAAGGAAGGCTTCGAGGTGATGGTTTACACCAATGACGACCCGATCGCCGCGAAACGGCTCGAAGAGATCGGCTGCGTCGCGGTGATGCCTTTGGCCGCGCCGATCGGCTCGGGCCTCGGTATTCGGAACCCCTATAACATCCTGACCATCGTCGAAAACGCGAAGGTGCCGATTCTGGTCGATGCGGGCGTCGGCACCGCCTCGGATGCGGCGATGGCGATGGAACTCGGCTGCGACGGCGTGTTGATGAATACCGCGATTGCGGCCGCGAAAAATCCGGTGCTGATGGCGTCCGCGATGAAAAAAGGCATCGAGGCCGGGCGCGAAGCGTTTTTGGCCGGACGCATGCCGCGCAAACGCTTCGCTTCCGCGTCTTCGCCGATCGAAGGCTTATTTTTTTAAGCCCGCATTTTCGAACGAAGCAAGGTACGCTCGACTGCATGGATGCAGGAGGTAGAGCAATGCAGGAGCAATTGCCGAGTGCGTACCTTGCCAATACCCCAAATATCCGAAACCATCAGAAACGGTACGCACCGCGTATCCTACTATCCGTCCATGTTGTCCGAAATTCAGTTTCCTCGCAAAATCAAAAGTTTCATTCGCCGCCAGGGGCGCCTGACCGCCGGTCAGCAGCTTGCCCTGGATAACCAGTGGCATGTTTACGGACTCGATCCGAATATCGATTATGATTTTGCCGAGGTCTTCGGACGTAACGCGCCGCGCTGTATCGAAATCGGTTTCGGCAATGGCGAGAGCCTCGCGAAGATGGCGGCGGCGAATCCGGAAATCGATTATATCGGCATCGAAGTGCACCGGCCGGGCGTCGGCCACTTGTTGATGCTGCTGGCAGAGAAGAATCTGACCAATGTCAGGATCTATTGCCATGACGCGATCGAGATCCTCGAAAAACGGGTGCCGGACGACAGTTTAAGCGGCGTACATTTGTTTTTCCCCGACCCCTGGCCGAAGAAAAAACATCACAAAAGACGCATCGTGCAGCCCGGTTTTACCGAGCTATTGAGCAGAAAACTGAAGACGGGAGGCTATTTTCATGCCGCCAGCGACTGGCAGCACTACGCGGAACAGATGCTGGCGGTGCTATCGGAACAAAAACGGCTAGCGAATGCCAGCCCCGGCGCCGCCTATTGTCCGCGCCCGGACTACCGGCCGCTGACCAAATTCGAGCAGCGCGGCATCAAATTGGGTCATGGGGTGTGGGATTTGATTTTCAGGAAACTCTGAGACTCTCTTCGAAATTCCCTTCGCCTTCCCCGCCCCAGAAGGGGTTAGGGAAAGTCAAACGGGGCAAACGTCAACAGGCATTACCGCCCGTGCAGACAGTCACTTGTTGTCGAACTGCAAGCCTTCCATCCGCATCAGCTTGATCATCATCGACAGCTCTTCGCGCCGCCTTCTGAGCTGTTTCAATTGCTCTTCAAGCGCGGTAATGCTTTCGGCGACGTTGCCTTTCGAGTCATTGATCTTTCTGAGCATCAACAGGCGTCCGTCGATCTGCTTTTTGTAATCCTTGATCTGATGCATCAGCGGCGTCATCACGTTACCGCTCCAGGTCGCCGCATCGTCGTGCGCCTGCTTAAGGATGTGCCGCGCCTTCGCGATTAACGTGCCATAGAGCTTGTTGATCACGATGCTTTGCTCGGTCATCGTTGTCTTGGCGCTGGCGCGGAAAGCCTCGCCCTCGGCAAAAACCTGCTCCAGCTCGAACTGATAGGTCGAGATCGAAAACAGCTGCGGCTCAATCTCGACAAAACCGTATTCATCCTTGAATTTTTTGTGGATCGCCTTGACCAGGCGGCGGGTTTCATTGGTCAGGTCGACCGACTCCTGTAGCAAATCGCGCAATTCATCGAACAACTTACGTATGTTTTGTTTCATGCTGTAAGTCGTCAGGCTCTTGGCCATGTCATCGCGGGTTCTGTTCACGATCTCGTCGATTCTTTCCTTAGCGAACGAGTCGACCAGCATTTTTGCCTGCGTCAAAAACACCTGGCGGCTGGTCTGGAAATTCTCGACCGTCGCCATGTACTGGTTCTGCTTGTCACGCATTTCGGCCAGCAATTTGCCGGTCATGTCCTTGTTCTCGAAGTCGATTTTTTTGACTTCCTCGAGTTGGGAAATCGAATTGCTGTAAGACGAATCGGTCAGGCTCAACGACTCATTGACCATGAAGCCGATGTCGCGAATGATCGCATTCATCAGGATCGTCCGGCGTTCCTTTAAAATATCGTTGGCCAGATAATTTTCGAGCGTCGCCAGCCGGCTTCTCTCGAGCAAATCCGTATCGTTTTTGACCTTGGCCAGCAAGGCCTGCTTGGCCGACACCGGGAAAATGGCCTTTTGATTGATTTTCAGGGTTTCGGCCGAAGCCTTGATCTGCGATTGAATCGCGCTTTCATAACCTTTTTCACCGGCCAGATCATCCCACATCGCGTCGATCTTGTTCATCACGACCGCGACGCTTTGCTTGCTGCCGCTGCTGGCCTTGAATACATGGCTGCGCCACATTTCCAGATCGCTCTTGGTCACGCCGGTATCGGCGGCCAGCAAAAACACGATCGCCTGCGCGCTCGGCAACATGCTCAAGGTCAATTCCGGCTCGGTGCCGAGCGCGTTCAGGCCCGGCGTGTCAAGGATGGCCAGCCCTTCCTTCAATAAAGCATGCGGAAAGCTGATCAGCGCATGCCGCCAGCACGGTATTTCCACTTTATCGGGATTCGCGTTGCCCTGCTCGGCGGCCTCGCGCTTGTTCCATAAGCCCAGTTTTTCGGCAAGCTCGCGCTCGACCGGCTTTGTCGCCATCAGTTCCATGAAAGCTTCCTGCATTTGCGCAGGCGAATTGCAATCCAACGGAATATGTTTCCAGCGCTTGGGCTGCTGTTTCAGTTCGACCAGGGAAATATCTTCCAGACGCGTTTCGATTGCTAACAAGCGGATATAGCTGCCGCCCGCCTCATCCCAAAACAATTCGGTCGGCGACATCGTGGTGCGGCCCGGCGACGAAGGCAATAGTCTCAGGCCGGTTTCGGCAAAGAATAGCGCATTAATCAGTTCGGTCTTGCCGCGCGAAAATTCAGCCGCAAACGCCAGCGTGATCCGATCGGACTTCAACCCGCTCAGGATGTTCAAAATCGTATTGTCGCTTTGCGTATCCTGCAAGCCATAGCGATGACGCCATTGCTGATACATGTCGATCGTTTGTATCAATTTTGCACGCCACTGCGAATATTCGCGCATTTGCTCTTTAAATTCCAGATTCCTCATGGCAAGCCTTTTGTTTCTCAATATGCGTCTGTTAAGAGTCGAATGTCTGGATCAACAAGATGTTGAAATTCAAACTGTTAAGAAAACAACTCGCGCAAACGGAAGCGCAAGCGCTTCCTCGGGAGAGTTTGCTTTAAAGTGTAGACCATATTTGATTTTGGCATAGTTGAATGCCCGGTTTTTTGCCATGCTCCGCAATTTTCGCTAAACCCCGTAGCGGTCGCGGTAGGCGGTGATGGCCTCCAGCACGCCGGGTCGTTCTCTGGCATTCTCGGTCAGATAGCCGATGATGTTTGCCAGCGTGATAATCGACACGACCGGCATGCCGTAACGTTGCTCGACTTCGCTGATCGCGGAGCGTTCGTCCAGGCCTTTTTCCTGCCGGTCCAGCGCGATTACGACGCCGGCCGGCGTCGCCTGGGCGGCGCGAATGATCTCGACCGACTCCCGGACCGAGGTGCCGGCGGTGATCACGTCATCCAGGATCACCACATTGCCTGCCAGCGGCGCGCCGACCAGCGTGCCGCCTTCGCCGTGATCCTTGCTTTCCTTGCGGTTGAACGCAAACGGAATGTCGCTGCCGGTCAGTTCCGCATAGGCGATCGAGGTGGTGCTGACCAGCGGGATGCCTTTATAAGCGGGCCCGTACAGGATGTCGGTCTTGATGCCGGACTGGATCAGCGCCTGCGCATAGAAGCGTCCGAGGCGGCCCAGTTTCGCGCCGGTATTGAACAGGCCGGTATTGAAGAAGTAAGGACTGGTGCGGCCGGATTTCAATTGGAATTCGCCGAATCTGAGGACGCCGCATTCGAGCGCATAACGGATGAATTGTTGTTGATAGTCGTGCATAACAGTGATAGCTCTAAGGGTAGGTGAAAAAAATCAGGTGATGAAATTCTGCAAAACCGTATCCAGAAAATCCCAGCCTTTTTCGGAGCAAACATAGCGGCCGTCCTGAAGGATCAGCAGATTTTGCCGGCAATTGTTCGACAAGCCGGGTTCCAGCGCGGCGGGCGCAAGGCCGGTCGCCGCGGTAAACGCATCCAGCGTGAAGCCTTGCTTCAGACGCAGATGATTCATCACGTATTCGAGCGGCAACTCCTGCACCACGATCGCCTGTGCGCCGCCCTGCCCGTGCGTGTCTTGCAGATATTGCTCTGGTCCTCTCGGCTTGCTGGTACGGACGATGTTTGCCGGCAAGGCCAGCGAAATCTTGCCGTGCGCGCCGGCGCCGATGCCCAGATAATCGCCGAATTGCCAATAATTCAGATTATGCCGGCATTGCCTTCCGGGCCGGCTGTAAGCCGAAATTTCATACTGCGCATAGCCGTGCTCGGCCAATAGCGCCTGACAGGCTTTTTGGGTCGCGAAAATCAGCTCGTCATTGGGCAGCTTCGGCGGAAATTTATAAAAATAGGTATTCGGCTCCAGCGTCAGCTGATAAAACGAAATATGCGTCGGATTCAGCCTGATCGCGGTGCGAATATCGTTGACGCCGTTGTCCTTGCTCGCGCCCGGCAAGCCGAACATCAAATCCAGGTTCAGATTGTCGAAGCCGGACTTTTGCGCGATGTCGACCGCGCGCAGCGCCTCGCGCGCCGAATGCACCCGGCCCAGCGCCTGTAGAAAGGTGTCGTCGAAACTCTGGATGCCGATCGACAGGCGGTTGATGCCGAGCGCGCGAAACTCGGCGAATTTCTCGCTTTCGAAAGTGCCGGGATTCGCTTCGAGCGTGATCTCGATATCGTCTACCCATCGGATCTGTTCGGCAATGCCGCTCAACAGACGGTCGAAGGCTTCCGGCGAAAACAGGCTCGGCGTGCCGCCGCCGACAAAAATGCTGTGGAGTGGCCGGGTGATGCGATAGCGCCGAATATCCTCGGCCAGATCGCGCAATAAGGCATCGACATAAGCCGTCTCGGGCGCGCCCTCCTTGACCGCGTGGGAATTGAAATCGCAATAGGGACATTTTTTGATGCACCAGGGAATGTGCACGTAAAGGCTGAGCGGTGGCAAGGACTATCGGGACAAATGATTGGAGAAGCGCGCAGTTTATCATGTTCACCCTCCGTCAAGGCGAACATTCCGAACGTTCCCGCAAACTCTTAAAAATTTATTCTGCCCGTCTGCTCACTTCATCCAGCAACTTGATGAAATTGCGCTTGGGTTTGAAGCGGCTGCGCAATTCCGCCAGATAATCCATAAACTCGCGCTTTCGTTCGGGGCCGTTCAGAATGCTTTCGATCCTCCGCACGAGTTCGACGGCCTCGGCATAGGCGGCATTGTTGGTTTGTTCTACGATGGTCGGAATGATCTGCCGATACAGAGCCAGGGCATCGTCAGGACGCTCCTTTTCCAGTTTGCCGGCCAGTTCGATCAGCAAATTCCGATCGCGGACGCCCGCATGCGCCGCCGTCCAGGCATCATCCAGGTTGTTTTCCCACAACGCGATTTGCAGCCGCACGGAATAATCGGGCATGCCGGGCTTCGTTTTCCAATAGCTTACGGCGGCGGCTCCTCCGGCAATGGCGTCGGCCAGTTTCGCCAGCGCGCGCTCCCGCTGTTCGGGCCAAACGCCGAGCCGTTCGGAGACCGCGTGCAGCTTTTTATAATGGTCCAGGATTGGCCGCTCTTCGAACTGCACCCAGGTCAACTGCAAGGCTTCTTCGTTGCGTTGGCTTTTGAGATAAGCCGCGACCAGAAAATCGCGCAATCGATTGTCGGTGGCGGCAGGGAAAGCGTGCAGACCGCGTTCCGCCCATTCGAGCGCCTTGTCATCCCGGCCGTTCGCGGCCCATATCCCGGCGATGGTCAGATAACGGTAAGCCGTACTCAGATCGCGCGCCTTGATCGCCACCAGTTCTTCCACGTTGCCGCTCGCTTCGGCCAGGAACTCCATGATGCGGGTAATACGGTAGCGCTGGAAATCATAAGGGCTGTCGCCGTCACGAAAACCGATCTTGGCCCATTCCGCCTCGGCCAACTCCCGGTAACGGCGGAGGCCCGCCTCGCCCAGAAGGTCGCGGTAGGCCATCGCATTGATATCGCCGTAATCATTGGCAGGCGAGATTTCCATCCGGAACAGCCGCTCCGCCAGCGCTTGCGGGTCCGGCTTCGCCAGCCGGCAGGCTTGCAGGTGCAAATCGCCCAACCGGCTCAGGATGCCGCCGACCTCGCCGTTGGAATCGTCTATGTTGTCGAGCGCTTTTGCTACGCGTCCGATCGCATATTCGGTCAACTCCATCAGCATAGGTGCATCCTCCGGCGTCGATAAGGTCGCTATCGCATCCACAACCTGATCGAGCTCATCCGCAAAAGCCCCCGCATCACCCCAGTCCATAAAACCGCGAACCTGGGTCGCCTTCTCGATGGCCTCGCGATAGGCCTTGACGGCATGAGCGCCGCCGGCAACGGACTCGGCCTTGAGCAATAGCGTCCGGTATAGGCGATCATCCTGTTCCGCCGCATCCATCAACCACGCGATCAATGTGTCCGGCGACTGGATCTCCAGATAGTCCCGAATCGTGCGCCACGGATCGGGACGCTGGCCGCTGCCGTCTTCGTGTTCGGCAAGCCAGGCCAGACCGACCGCCACGCAGTGTTTGCAGAAAAAACCGTCCGCCGCGTTCGGACAACTGCAATCGTGTCCAAGATAGTCCCCGGTCGTCCCGCAGTTCGACATGGTAGGTTTCGGTGCCATCGACGCGCGCGCTGACTTTACGGCCCGTCTCGCGCAGCGGCCCTACTTGGCCGTCCTCATAATACGCCTCGCCGCGCGCGAAAACCGCTGGGCCGGCCAGGTTTTTGAGGGCGTTGCGGGTAATAAGCTTTTCAAACATAGATAAATTATGAGGGGGGTAAGATAAAATCACTGGTAAGCCGTAGGTCGCCAATAAACCACGACGGTGTTTTGCATTCGTTAAGGCGCACTGCACGGATCATCCATTTTGTAGACGGCATCGCCATTGCGCCATAATTCATATTCGCTGATATCGATAGCCCGCGTAGGTCCTTATCCGCATAGCATGCTGGAATTCATTTGCAAATATACGGCACTACAAAACGAATGTCCTTGCCATTCTGCCGAATCAAATTCCTAAGACCCAAAGACTTGAATTTTGGGTCTTTATGCAACCCTTTTTTATAATTCTCTTCGATGCTCACCGCGTCTTTATCGTAAATGGTAAAGTCACCATCGGCCAACTTTTTCATCCGCTTGACAAAACCACGAGTCAACTCAAAACATTCAATTTTATCTTTTACAAAGCCTAAAGCTGTAGTAAAGCCTTGTCTGCTAACCAAAATAGACACCATGCTTTCTTTATTTTCCAGTTCATTCTCCGCAACCCTAAACGAAAATAATTCATCGGCAAAGAAAACCGTTTCAGGTCTGATTGACAACCGAAATAAGCGATCCCGGCGATTTTCCATCACCAAATCTCTGCCGTTTAGAAAAGCCGCCAGTTCCATCAATTCCGCCCGAATGGGCGAATGTTCGTCCACTTCCAGCCAGCCATGAGGATGAAAACCGATATTTTTTTCGAGCGATGCGAATTCGAATTCAAAACCACGCAAATGTGCCGCCAGGCCAAGAATCAACGCTAATTGACGGGGAGTTAATGCTAAATCCAGCGGTTTTTCCTTACCCAGCACACCCGCCATGACGGGTTTTTCTGGATTTCTTGGCAGGGTAATGCCGTATTTTTCCTTATCCGACAAATAGCTCGGAACAAAGCTGTCCGGCAGGGCCGATAACTCGGCGGCCAGCGCCGCATGATTGCCGGCAAATTCATCATACAACGCCTTGATGTACGGAATTTTGCCGTCGGTGGTTTCCCCCCGTTCGATGTCGGCAAGTGAAAGCCAAGTCAGCCGAGAATCGCTATTCACGCGTTGCTGTAAAAACAAATAACCGTCAAGCGTCAGTTCGATATTAAAAATATCCAGATAATACTCGGTCAAGGCATGATTTGGTGCCGCGCCTTGAACTTGTCGATACGGTTGCAAACGACGCCAGAGCTCGAATTTGTAATGTGTATCAAACACCAAGCCAGCCTCTTCGCGCAATTCCCGCTTCAAGGTTTCCGGCAAGGCGTTTTTAATGAGGGGCGAATCAGGCGATTGTAGCGCTTTTAGTAATTCGGCCTTGTCGGCCACACCCCACACGTCATGCTGATTGGCGCGTCCGCCGATCAAACCATAATCACCCGCTGTTCTGTCGAAATTCTTTTTTGTATCTTCGCGTTGGTAGAACAGAATTTTGCCGTCCAGCTTGATGATACTCCAGGCTACGTAACAGTACCGAATCGGCTGAGCTTGTTGACTGATTTGATGTTGAAAACGCGCCTGCTCAATCCAGCGCAACACGTCGCGTTGTTGCTCTTTGCGGCTGTTGTCGATATCCCGAGTATTCCAGAAATGAGGCGTAAAAAAACGTGATTCGCCGTCGCTCATCGCGGTCAAAACCGAAGTTGCCAGCAACTGGGCCGGAAAAGAGACGAAACTCCATTCGCCTTTCGCAAGATCATCGAGGTTCAAAACCGACAAAGTATCGAGCAGCCTTTCGCACCACATGACCGTATTCTCGGCGACAGCCGGCTCGACCGCATGATGCTCGCTGATCGCCCGAATTAAACTGATCCTATCGACGCTGTAAAAATCGCCTTCCTCTTCCGCATAACGCGGCAATTCCCGAATAAGCGTTTTGATTAGGTTATCGGCCATGGAGATTTCGAGTTTGAAGATAAAGTTGATCTGGAATTTCGATTTTTACCATTGCGACCATTCGATTTTTACTCTTCCCAATCTTCAAATGCCAATCCCTTGACCCGCCCGAATTCCCGAGTATTGTGCGTTATCAAAATGACTTCATGAGCCAACGCAATGGCGGCAATCATGAAATCATTGGCGCCGATGGGCTTTCCGATCGCGCTCAGCTCGCTGCGTATCTTGCCGTAAAATGCTGCCGCCTTATCATCGAAAGGCAAGGATTGAAAATGGGCGCAGAAATTTTCGACTTTGGACAAACTGCCTACCGGGTTCTGGCTTTTCATCGCGCCGTAAAGAAGTTCCGCTTTAACCACCGAACACAACACGACTTCCTGAGGCTGGCACATTTCCAGTCGCTGTTTTAACCGATCGGAACGCTTGTTCAGAAAAACGATGCAGGCGTTGGTATCCAATAAATATCTCATGAAATGGGCCCGACTTCATCCAGGTCGGGTTGCTCGGGGCGTTCCAAAGGAGTATCGGCCAAACAGCCATAGCTTTCGTTAATGAACGCCAACCAATTCTGCCGCTCGACGGTCTCCTTGCGCGGCTGAATAATCACTACCAACTCCACATCCTGATTGGCGTATTCGGAGGGCAGCGTTAGATGGAGTTGGGCGTTGTTTTCTATGTGTGTGGTGAATTGTAAAGTTTTCATAATTTTTACTCTGGTGGAAAACTGCAATAGAAAATGTGCCTTGCCAATTCAAACATATAAGTAGTATCTTCGTATTTAAAGTCATAAAACTTTATTTCCAGAAGACTTTTTCTATTTCCAGTGCTAATAAAGGGGTTGGATGTACAAAGCCAGAACATTTGATAAAGCAACTTAATGAATAATTGCTTATCATTCCGGACTGGCGAATTACTTAGCTGAATATTGTTAGCCAGTTCGTTAAAATAAAAAGCATCTTCAATTTTTATATCTTTTTTATGGCTTTCGTCTAGTACAATATTTTTTAAAGAAAGATATGTTTCACTAACAGGAATCGTTTTGGATTTAAAATCGTTCTCCGATAATGCTTCCTTTTCAAATAGGCTTAGCAATATTTTTTCGTAGCCATGAAGATCCCCATTCCCGTAGTTAAACATAACAAGCATGTTTATCATAAACAAATAAGCAACCAGCTTTTCATTTATTTCGGAAAATAAGTTTGAATTATGCGTTATCCAATGCCGTGTATTTCGCATTATCCAAGCCAAAACTGCATCATTTTTCTCTTTATCCCGTTTTATAAACTTTGCAGAATCCCATTCATGAGAAAGGGTTCTGACAAAAAGCTTATACAAGGCGTGTTTGTTTTTAGGTTCTTGCAAAGGTAAAAACGCTTCTAATATTTCTAAATAACTGATTAAATCCTTAAACTCAGCGGGCTCGTTTTTATTTGTAAAATTTTTGAAATATAATTTACTGCTGTCTAGCTTCTTCGCATATTGACAACCTTCAATAATTCCGCGGCGCAGTTTAGAGTAAGAGTTGTGACTATTTTCTAAAATCCACTCATGTGCGTAAGAGTCTTCTGATTTAGGATATATATTGGGTTGTTTTATTTTAGCGCTTTCAAAAGCTTCAAGCGTGGAACTCAATTTATCGCCATTCTGTGAACAAAAAAGTATGTTTTGTTTTGGAAAGCCAAGTTCAATTACTAATTCCGAATAAATATGAAAGCCGGCATACGGCCTCACTTCCTTACACTTTTCCCCTAATAGCGCTTCATCTTCCGATTCGTCATTTGGCTTTTTATAGCCATGAAATTTTTCGAGCAACTCAAGGAGACAAGTACTAGGTTCCCCTGTATAAGCAGGCAAATCAATATCTAAAATGATGTAGTCGATCTTGTTCAAGTCGTTTCTAATGAAACGTAACCCATCATCCAAACTCGTTTCAATAAAAACTCCGAATTTTTCTAAGTTTGCTTTTAATTGCCGCTTGTTGTCTGAAAAACTCTGTTTATCAATAATGCCGGAAAATAGGTTACTTGCCGTAGTTATTGCAGAATTATCAAAGTCTTCTATCCACAGAAAATAACTCATCTTCCACCCTGCCTTTACAGAAATTTGTTAAGAATGCCGAATTCGACCACAAAATCATCCTGCAGCGCGGGCTTGGTAAACCGACTCCCTGTTTTTCGTGCCAAGGCCGATAAAAACGCATGCCCCTTACGGCTACCCTTAATGATGGTGCGTTCGCTTCGCGTTGAAGGATTGCGGCAGCTCAACACCCGACAACCCTCGCGCTCCGCCCACTCCAAAACCACCGGCTGCCGGGTTGGAGACGAATAGTATTTAAAGGCATTTACCAGGATTTCATTGAGCAGAATCGTTAAAAACGACTCCTTGACCCAGAACTCCTTGAAGCGAATGTCCGCATCGTCAAAGCCCTTTATTTCCAGTTTAAAAAAATGTTGTTCCAGCCACGCCAGACGTTCCTCCAATCCAGCGGATTGCATCAATAACTGCGCGTAACTTTGCTCCCACTCGGCTTGCAACTGCTGCTCCAGCTCATAAAAGTCATCATACCAACTTTTGAAGCTCAGTTCCGGCGCACAAAGACCGTGAGCTTTCGCATAGGCCAGATAATGTTGCTGGATTTTCTCGGTGGCCGACGCGGAAAGCAGGTGCAACATGATCATATCCAGGGTTTTACCAAAGACAGACATAAGACTGCCGGTGCCACGATGATCCTGTTTCAGCCTTTCGTTGAGCACGTCCGGGTCGGTGGAAATGATGCTGAAAACATCCAGCAGACCGCGCATGGTCTGCGCGGCTTCGGTATACAGCTTGACCTGGTTTTCGTGGGTGGTGTTGTAGATGATGGCATCCAGAGGGCTGCGGAATTTGTGGGCGAACATCGCCATGGTTTCTTCTAGTTCGCTTTCTTTTGCTTTCAAACTTTGATTTGTTTTATCAAGTTTAAGCTGTTGGAAAAGTACTTCACGAAAAGGCTCAAATAATATTCTTTCATGCTCAGTCACTTCTTTTAAAAAACCTTCGATGTGTTCCTCGGCCAATAAGTACTCACCAGATCGAATAAATACGTTAAGCCGAAGCGATAAAATAAAGTATTTGTCAATCCAAAGAAAAGGATAATCTCCACTAAGACCATTACACAGTATATTACCAATACCTTCTAAGTGCCGATATGTCAGTTCAGCATTTATATCATTTTCATCCAAAGCCATTTGGTCAGAAAAAACATCTAAGTACATATTTATTAAAGCTTCCCCTAAATTTTCTTCAAAGCCGCCATCGTTACCAAGCTCGTCTAAAAATGGACCTTCAGCCGCTTTTTTAAAATTAGAAATCGCCAATTCTTTATTGCTCGCAACGCCTTTCCCTGCTAAATACAATAAGCCGAGAAAAAATCGAGCCATTGCGGAATGGGGGCCTGTTTCATACCCCTTGCAGAACGTTAAGACAAAGCTCCAGCATTGTTGAATATTATTCTTCTCCCATAAGTCATATGGAACAACGATTTGAATGCCCGCATTCACAAGCCAATTCAAAGCATCTTGATTCCCCTTTTTGGCGGCTTCGACCATGTCTTCCATGCCATTCTCATAGCCTGGATATTCACGAATTAACTTTTCAATAGCCAGATTATATTGAAGCCCCCCATTATTTAAAGACATTTCAAACTCATCAAGATCGAACCCGAAAACATCATTACTTAACGCTTTGTCTTTATTGCTTTTGTCTTGTGAGTTTTCCATGATTAATTCCTTTATTTTTCGTTTTAACTAACGCTTTAGATTTTTTCAACCGCGTTGATTGTTCAAATTTTCGACATTAATTGGTATCTGCAATTCTTTCCCAACATCCTGCAACATTTTAATTGCTGTCGGTCTATTGAAATGCGTGGTGATATACCAGCCTTGATAGAGTTTTTGAGTTTGATAGCCGTTAGCCGGTGTTCTGGCTAACAACGGTATGCCGGAAAGCCTTTTATTCAGTCGCGCGACTTTATCCAAGCCGAGCGTTGCCAGAGTTTGCACAAAGGTATCCGAGATCGTGGCCTGTTCGATAACTTTTTCGCCAATCCTTACCCTTAGCGTACCACTCGACTTGCGGGGAATCCGGCGTGAACGAATCCGGACAGGTTTCGCAACCGCTTTGCTTGGTTGCCTTTCCTCGAATCGTTTTAAACAAGCTCTCAATTCCATGTCCAGCATCTGTAATCGTTTGCAGTCATCCATTTTCGCTGCTACCGAAGCGAAATCCCTAAAAGGCTCGCCTCGGCACTTTCGATTTTGAGATCATCGGCAGCGTAGGTAATAGCGGCAAACAGTTCGTTGAATTTGCTGGTGACGGTTTCGGGCAATCTGTTCATTGTGGTGTTCTCCAAGTTTTGTCCGGTTGTTGGCGGTAATGTATATCAACGCCATTGCATTTTTCTAATCGATACGTTACGGACCGTGGCTGTCGGCCGTGTCATTGTGCAGCCATGCCGTCTCAACATGAGATTTAGTATCGGGGAAACTTTGCGATTTGTAATGGGAGAACTGTGGGAGTTTTTCTGCGAGAAACAATCTCGACTTACAAGCGGAGACAATCCGTTTTCATGTTTGAAATGATTTTCGCAAATGCTTCTTTTTCATTGACATCCACCTCTTACCCTCTATAATCACCGCCTGCTTAAAGGTTCCATTGATGCAATTTCGTCAATGATTAAACGGGAAGCCGGTGAGGAAACTCCAAGGCCGGCGCTGCCCCCGCAACGGTAAATAAGTTAAGCATCATCAACAGCCACTGTGCGCGAGCATGGGAAGGCGATGATGCAGGGAAACCGCTTATGAGCCCGGAGACCGGCCTGAAAGTATCACTCGGAACAGCGGAGGGCTGTCCGCGACACGATCACGGCGGTTTTCCCGCCTGCCTGTGCGTTCGTCCTCCGCTGTGTAACTCACCCAAATGCGCGGGCGGCGCAGAGGACAACATGCAAAAACTGCTTTTCGGTTCGCTATTGCTGGCGGGCTTCCCTACTCTTGCCCAGGCCGAGGACACCTCTCCCGGCGACTCCAACGCTTTACCCGAAATGGTCGTGACCGCAACCCGGTCGGAAGTCGACAAAAATGAGCTCGCCACGGCCAGCACGATCTATACCCGCAAGGATATCGAACGGCTGCAGGCCAAGACCCTTCCCGAACTGCTGAAAGGCACCACCGGCATAGACCTGACGCAACAAGGCGGCGACGGCAAGACGACCAGCGTGTTCATGCGCGGCACCAACTCCGATCATGTCTTGGTGTTGATCGACGGCATCAAGGTCGGCTCTGCAACCTTGGGCACGACGGCGTTCGAGTTCATTCCGATCGATCAGATCGAACGCGTGGAAATCATCCGCGGCCCGCAATCGAGCCTTTACGGTTCGGAAGCGATCGGCGGCGTGATCCAGATCTTTACCCGCAAAGGCGGCCAGAGCGAAAAACCCACGGTCACACTGGATGCCGGCGGCGGCAATTACGATACGATGCGAGCAGCGGGCACGGTCAGCGGCAAGTGGCAAAATTCCTGGTATAGCGTCGGCGCATCGCATTACAACACCCAGGGATTTAATACCCGCGAACCGGTGACCGGCTTTTTCGGCGTCGATCAGCCGGATGACGACGGCTATCACAACACCGGCGTGAATGCGCGCCTCGGCCACCGCTTTGCGAATAATGCCGAAATTGACGCCTCCTTTATGCATTCGGAAGGCAGAAGTGATTTTGACGGCACCCAGCAGGACAAAGCCAAATTCATCAACGAGGTGGCATCACTCTCCGGCAGCCTGAACTTGTTCGACTTCTGGAAATCGACCGTACGTCTCGGCCATAGTTTTGACGACAATAATAATTTTGCACCCAACGGCGTCTTTGCGTCGCGTTTTTATACGCAGCGCTGGAATGGCACCTGGCTGAATGAATTTAACCTGACCGAAGACCATCAACTGCTGCTCGGTTTTGATGGCCGCAATGATGAAGTCGACAGCACGCAAAAGTTTAGCGCCAGCTCCCGCTATGATTTCGGCGTTTTCGGCAATTTGCATAGCCGGGTTTTCGAGGATCATTTCATCAATGCCTCGGTGCGCTGGGATAAAAATGAAGCCTTCGGCGACAATGTCACCGGCAACATCGGCTGGCGATATAACTCGCCGATCGGCATCAGCCCTTTTGCGAGCTTCGGCAAAGCCTTCAAGGCGCCGACTTTCAACGATCTTTATTGGCCAAACACGGGCTTTGCCTTCGGCAATACCAATTTAAAGCCCGAAGAATCGACGACGGCCGAAATCGGCGTCGCCGGCAACCATAAGCTTGTGCAATGGGAAGTCCGCGCGTATCACACCAATATTGATGACCTGATCAATTGGGCGCCGGTGAATCCAACGAATCCCTCCTCGCCATGGACACCTCAAAATGTCAGTAAAGCGCAGATTGATGGCTTGGAGGGAGAAATCGGCACGCAAATTTTAGGCTGGAACGGCAAACTGAACATGACTTTGTTGGATCCGCAAAACCGGGAGACCAATAAACGCTTAAACCGCCGCTATCAAAAGAGTCTGTCGTTCGACCTGTCCCGCTCATTCGGGCCTGTCGATGTGGGCGGCATGCTTCTGCTGCAAGGCGACCGTTTCGATGATCCTGGCAATACGGTTCATGTCAATGGCTACGCCACGCTAGACTTACGCGCCGCCTATCATTTCGACAAAAACTGGATGATCAACGCCAAGGTCAATAATCTGCTGGATAAACAATACCAACTGGTGGATACTTATAATACGGCGGACCGCAACTTCTTCGTTTCTATCCATTATAATAACTGACCGCGCGCCGGGACCGGCGCATAACCCGAATCACCTTGGAGATAATCTCATGACCACGACACAACGCCTGCAAACACGGTCTTGCCCTATCGCACTGATTGCGCTGATGGTGCTGACCCGCTTCCATCACTTCGGCGACATGCTGCATATGCCCGATGCCTCGCTGGCGGTATTTTTCTTTGCCGGCTTCTACCGGAAACCGTCCTTGTTTGCGTTTCTGTTGGTGCTGGCGGGAGTGATCGATTATCTCGCGATCGCAAACGGCACCAGCGCCTGGTGCGTGTCTCCCGCTTATGTGTTCCTGATTCCGACTTACGCGGTGATGTGGCTGGCTGGACGTTATTGCAGCCGCTATACGGTGCTCGATTTCGTCGGCGTATCATTGACCTTCGGCATGGTGATGCTTTCCGCCACGATAGCCTTCCTGATCTCGAACGGCAGCTTTTATCTGCTTTCAGGACGCTACGATCCGCTCTCTTGGAGTGAATATACCGCTCGCGTCGTTCAGTATTATCCGCCCTATGCCGGCTCGACCCTGCTTTATGCCGCAGTGGGATTCGCAATAATCAAAATCTTGATCAACATGCCGAAATTCCAAAGCCGTCAAAAAGCGCTTTGATTCGCTGTACCGGTTCCCAGGGCGGATAAGCGCTAGCCTATCCATCCTGGGGGTCACTTTATTTCATCTGCAACTTCAGTCCCGCCGTGCAGAAGAACACCTGTTCGCAATGCGCCGCAATCAACTGCGCGGCCTTGCCGGACAGATCGACATACTGCCTGGCCAGCCGATTGTCAGGGATGATGCCGAGGCCGACCTCGTTATGCACCAGCACCATACTGCACGGCAATTGCATCACCGCATCCAGTTCTTCCAAGATTCCCGCCACCGAAACCCCGTGAAAGAGCTGATTGTTCAGCCACATCGAAATGCATTCGACCAGCACCGGCCCTGGGCATTGTTGTAAAGCCGCCAGCAATTTGACCGGCTCCTCGATCGTGACGAACGCATCCTGCCTCCGCTCCTGATGCGCATCGATCCGCTTTCGCATTTCATCGTCGATAAACTCGGTCGTCGCCAGGTAGTAGGGTTTGCGGCCGCCCGTTTGTTCCAGAATGTAAGCTTCCGCCAGACGCGATTTGCCGCTTTTGACGCCGCCGGTAAATAAAGTCTTCATAACGTCGCCAAGATACGATCGATATCGACATGCGCGGCGACCATCTCCGCGAAGCGCCGGATTTCTCCGTTGCGGTATTCCTGATAACAAAACCCCTGATAGGCCGGATGGATCGCCTTGAAATAGTCGGCGCGAAAGCCGTCGTGATCGAATACGCCGTGCACATGCGTTCCGGCGATGCGGCCTTGTTGATAAGACACCGGATAAGCTTGCAGGCGGCCGCAGTGGATTTCATAACCCGCTATCGCCTCATGCGAAAACAGCCGGTAAGCGCCGCGCGCGAGTATCTTCGGGCTTTGATAGATCACCTCGTCATCGATCAGGCCCAGACCTTCCTCGACACCCGCGACCTCGTGTTCGAGCGCATCGGGATCGTGCAGCGTTTTGCACAGCATTTGATAGCCGCCGCAAAGCCCGAATATCGGCCCGGCAAATTTCTGTAATTCCGCAAACAGCCCTTGCCGCTTCAGCCAATGCAAATCGCGGATCACGGTCTTGCTGCCCGGCAACAGCACCATGTCGAAGGCGGCCAGCGGGCGGTAGTCTCGAATCACCTCGACATCGATCTCCAGATCTGCGATCAACACGTCGAGATCGTTATAATTGCTGAGCCCCGGATAGGCGATCACCGCGATCCGGATCTTGACCGCGCCGAGGCGCTGACGGTAGTTCTGCAGCGACTGCGAGTCCTCCATGTCGATATTCAGCGACTGGAACGGCACGACGCCGAGCACCGGCACGCCGAAACGCTCCGCGATGATCTTCTCTCCCTCATCGAAAAAACGCCGGTCGCCGCGAAACTTGTTCACGATCACGCCGATCAGATTCGCCCGCATAATAGGGTCCATCAACTCCAGCGTGCCGTAGATCGATGCGAACACGCCGCCGCGCTCGATGTCGGCAACCAGAATGTTTTGCGTGTTGAAAGTCTTCGCGACAAAGGTGTTCGATAAATCCTTCTCCAGAAGATTCAGCTCGACCGGAGAGCCCGCGCCTTCGGCGATCACCAGTTCGAAGTCGTCTCTGAGGCCATTGAACGCTTTTTCGACCTCGCCCCGCAAGGCGCCGATATGGTCGTAGTAGTCGGCGATAGACTGATTCTGAAACACCTTGCCGTTCACGATCACCTGCACCGAACCGTTGCCGTGCGACTTCAACAGCACCGGATTGAAACGGCAGCTCGGCTCGACGCGCGCGGCTTCGGCCTGGAGACATTGCGCCCTGGAAATCTCGCCGCCTTCGACGGTCACCGCCGAATTGTTCGAAACATTCTGCGCCTTGAACGGCGCGACCTTGATGCCGCGGTCGGCAAAAATCCGGCATAAAGCCATCACCAGCGTGGTTTTGCCGGCATCGGAACTGGTGCCGAAAACGGCCAAGGGTTTCATCATTTGTTCAGATAATCGATGTAGGTATAAGCATTTTGATGGCGCAGCTTGTGCACAGAGCCCGGATCGATGCGCAATTGAAACGCATTCGCCAGCGGCAGGGTCAGCACATGCGCGAGCAAGGCGCGTATCGCGCCGGCATGGGTTACGATGACCGCCTGTTCTAACGGTTGTTGCAAGAGGTCCCGCCAGAAATCGCCGATGCGTTCGTATAAGTCGGTAAAGCTTTCGCCATTCGGCGGCGCGGACTCGACAAAATTTGCGCTCCAATGCCTCAGGATTTCGGGCTCGATCGCATCAAAACGCACCCCTTCCCAGGCTCCGAAATTCAGCTCAAGCAGGCGGTCATCGGTCGTCACCTTCACCGACAACCTTTCGGCCAGTTGCGTACAACGCCTCAGCGGACTGCTGAAGACCGGGCAGTCCTCGGTCAATTCCGGCAGTTTTTGTTGCAGCGCCGACAGGTCTTCGCTGAAGCTAGCGGCTAACGCCACATCGCTCTGTCCGTAACAAAGCCCCGCTTCGGTCGCGGTACGGGTATGGCGGATCAGATAGATGTCCATAGGGCGCTGATACTCAGATAAAACACCGTCTCGGCGACCTGCTGGCAGGCGCCAAGGCAGTCACCGGTATAGCCGCCGATATGGCGGTCAAAATAGCGCCCCAGCCAGAGCGTGGAAAGCACGACAGGAACGACCGCCAACAGACAATTGCCCGGCAAGAATATGAACGGCAACAGCGCCATAGCGGCCGCGATAAAGAGATCGGCAATCCCGGGCTTGAACATCGCGATGCCGCTTTTGCTGTTTTCGGTCCGCGCGTAGGGGTAACGCCGCATCAACCCCAGCGGCATCAAGCGGCTGAAACTGTGCCCCGCGAGTAACGTCCACGGCACGATAACGGCAGGCATCGCCCCAAGCAGGCTGATCTTCAGCAGCAGCAACAGCAAGAGGCCGAGCGCGCCATAAACGCCGATCGCCGAGTCCTTCATGATCGCCAGGATGCGCTCTTTGCCGTAACCGCCGCCGAAACCGTCGCAGACATCGGCGAAACCGTCCTCGTGAAAGGCGCCGGTCACCCCAATGCCGGCGATCAATGCGATGATCACCGCCGCCGTTTGCGGCCAGAGCCCGGCGGCCAGATAAAATGCCGCCCCGGACAAAGCGCCGACCAACCAGCCGATCACCGGCAGATACACCGCCGCTTGCGGCAACTGTCGGTAATCGAGATTTTTCGGGCACGGAAGGCGAGTGTAAAAGCCGAGCGCCAAGAAGAACAGTTTTGGATGACGCATGTCAGCCGCATCCGCCACAACGGGCCTGCATGTTTATTTGCCCCGTTTCCAGCGTCCGGCAATAAAATCCAGCGCTTCCTTGATGTTCAGGTCGCGGGTCGCGCCGCCGGTGCGCACATAGAATTTTTGCGCGTTGCCCTGATCGATGAACACCGGCCGGTTCGCCGGCGAAACGATCAAGCGGCACACGTGCCTGTCGTCGATCACATGGAACAGCACATGCACGAAGGAACAAAGATCGGCGCCCAAATTCGCCGAAATGGCGGTCATCACCGCCTGTTCAAAGCCATCCTGATCCGGTTTCTTGAGCGTCTGAAAATCCTTTTCGAGGCCGATGATCTCGCCGTTATCGGCAACGCCGATCAAGAGCGTCCCGCCCACATGACTGTTCAAAAATCCGGCCAGCGTTTTCAGAATCACGCCCTCCAGCGAACGATTGATGCGCGACTCCGCCATGTCCCAGCGCAACGTCGATTTAAACTCCAGATAGGGGCCTTCCCCCTGGCGAATGATCGAAGGCAAATCCTTATCCAGTTCCGCTTTCAAATAATCGATATGGACGACGCGATTATGAATGAGCGTGTAGAAAGCCAAGGACAAGAGTCCGATCAACGCGCCGATTTCCGCATAAAAGGCCAACAGCATCAAATTGCCGTGCGAGATCTTACCCGTCAGCATATCGCCGACCTGATTCAACATAAATTGGACTGACGAAAGCGGATCGGAGGATGACTCGCGGGCGCTGATATAATCATAGCTTGGCGCCAGAACAAAAACACCGATAACGGCGCCGGCCAGCGCCGCCAACAGATAAAGCTTCATTTGTTGACGCCAGATCGTGAATATCAGCAGGAAGAATCGTTTCATGCGTTCAATGCGTGCGGGGTTCTGCCCAAAAGATAATCAATCGCGATCCACTCCGGCTTCAGCAAACGTCGCCATCTCATTCAAAAAAACCACCGCCGATAACAGTAAAGGATAAGCCAGCGCGATGCCGGAACCTTCGCCGAGGCGCATGTCCAGATTCAGCAAAGGCCGAGCATGCAGGTGATCCAGTAAGGCCCGATGCCCCTGTTCACCTGACATATGGCTGAAAACGCAATAATCAAGCACGGCAGGGCGCAATCCGGCCGCCGCCAGCAACGCGCTGCCGGCGATGAAGCCGTCAACGAGGATCAGCATGCTCAGTTCGGCCGCCTTCAGATAAGCCCCCGTCATCATCGCGATTTCGAAGCCGCCGAATGTCGCCAGGACCTCGCTCGGGTCGGACAGTCCCGGATGCCGGGTTAACGCCTGCTGTAATATCGAGACTTTATGCCGTAACTGCGCATCATCGAGGCCCGTGCCCCGGCCGACGCAGTTCTCCAGCGGCAAACCGGTCAGACAATGCATGATCAACGCCGCAGACGAGGTATTGCCGATCCCCATTTCGCCGAAACCGATGCAATTGCAGCCCTGGTCCCGCTGCTTCAAGACTAGCTCGGCGCCCTTGGCGAGAGCCATCGCGCACTGTTCTCGGGTCATCGCCGGTTGTTCCAAAAAATTGGCGGTGCCCTTGCCGATGCCGGCATCAATCAAGCCGGGCATTGCCGAAAGATCGGCATTGACGCCGGCATCGACGATCAGTAAATCGATTTGATGCTGCCTTGCAAACACATTGATCGCCGCGCCGCCTGAGGCAAAATTGGCGACCATTTGCGCGGTGACCGCTTGCGGATAGGCGCTGACCCCGGCAGCGGCCACGCCATGATCGCCCGCGAACACGATGATGCAGGGCTTGGTCAGGGAAGGCGACAGGCTGTTTTGAATCAGGCCGATTTGCAGCGCCAAAGCTTCCAGTTGCCCCAAGGCGCCGAGCGGTTTGGTCTTTTGGTCGATTTTGGCCTGCAAGGCCGGCGCCAGCGCCTGCGACAAAGGTTGAATGTCAAACATTTGCGGCACGGCCATTCCAGTGGTTTTCGAATAACAGATCGTCAAGCGGCATCCGCTGCGCCCAGCGCGCCTCTTCGAGCATCGGCTTGTCATAAAACCGTTCGACATGGCCCAGACACAAGATCGCGACCGGATGACTGTCGTCAGGCATCGCCAGCAGTTGTTTAACATCTTCAGGCTCGAACAGCGAGACCCAGCCCATACCAAGCCCTTCCGCCCTGGCCGCGAGCCAGAGATTTTGAATCGCACAGGCCAGCGAGGCGAGGTCCATCTCGGGCAGCGTGCGACGGCCGAACACGGCTTTCTCGCGCCGGTCGCATAAGGCCGCGACCAGCACGACCGCGCAGTCGAGAATGCCTTCGACCTTCAGCTTCATGAATTCGTCCTCGCGTTCGTGCAAGGCCTTGGCGGTGCGCTGCCGCTCCTGCTCGACCAGCGCATGAAGCCGTGCGCGCAAGTCATGTGCGGTGATCTGAATGAAACGCCACGGCTGCATGAAGCCGACGCTCGGGGCATGATGCGCCGCATCGAGCAGACGCCTGAGCAATTCGGGTTCGACCGGATCGGGCAGGAAATGACGCATGTCGCGGCGCTCGTAGATCGCACGATAGAGCGCGGCGCGCTCCGCGTCGGAATAACGGTGTTCTGTCATGGGATCGATAAGAATCGAGCGTCGCGCTAGAGGCAATGCTCAAAGATGATAAGGATGCGCCGCCTCGAAGCCGTGCACCTTCGCCTTGGTCGTAAAAACGGGCGGCGTCCAGCCTTCCTCTTCCTGACCGGCCAGGAAACTGGCGAGCCAGTTCGCCTGGCTGCGGATAGGCAGAATAAAGGCGTACAACTTGCCGTTCGGCAGTTCCGCGACGTCGCCGACCGCATAAATGTGCTCGTCGCTGGTCTTCAAACACTCGTCGACCTTGATGCCGCGGCCGACCGCAAGCCCCGCCTGTTCGGCCAGTTCGGTGCGCGGCTTGAAGCCGCAAGCCACGATCACCGCGTCGAATTCGGCCGCCGCCTCGGTCAATACGCAGACCTTGTCGCCTTCATTGGCGATGCTCTGCACCGACTGATTCAACAACACGTCGACGCCGGCATGATTCAGGTTTTCGAGCAGCGACAGCGAATCTTCCTCGACCAATTGCCGTTCCATCAGCCGGTCCATCGCATGGTACACCGTCACGCTGTCCCCCGAAACGGCCAGATCGGATGCGAGTTCGCAGCCTATCAGGCCGCCGCCGATGATCGCCCAGTCCGGCTGGCGATTTTGACCCAGGATGCCTTGGCGAAATTTGCGCAGCGTCTTTAAATCGGCCAGGCTATTCAGGCAAAAAAACAGTTCATGATACGCTCTTAAAGGCGGCGGAATGAAAGCCGCCGAGCCTTGCGCGATGATCAACTTGTCGTAGCTCAGCGATTTTTCCTGGCAGGCGCCTTCCAGATCGACCACGCGCGCGTCAGGGTGAATCGCGGTGATTTCGGCGCCGCTGATGATGTCGATACGATTTTCACGCAGCGCGGCGAACGATTTCAGGATAATGGTCTCTTCGATCGTATCCTTGCTGAAACCGCGCGACAGCAGAGGCCGTGAATAATAACCATCGTTCTCGTGGGTGACAATGGTAATTTCCGCGTCGGCGTTCAGCGCGCGATACTTCTCGGCAAAGGTCACGCCGGCAATCCCGGAACCAATAATCACGACTTGCATGTTCAATCTCCAGATACCCTACGCTTATTCGATCAACTCAAAATCACTTTTGACGGTGCCGCATTCCGGACAACGCCAATCGTCCGGAATATCTTCAAAACGGGTACCGGGCGCAATGCCGCCTTCGGGATCGCCCTCGCGCTCGTCATAAATGTGGCCGCAAATCGTACATTCGTATCTTCTGTATTCGGACATGAATACTCCTCCTGGGTTAAAACTAAAGCTGGCACTGCCCGAAGCAGTTATAAGACGACTGTATCAGTTCTACAGCCATTTTCAAACCGGCATCGGCGATTATTTTTTAATCGGCAGCAAATCCACCGTATTTTGGCGGTAGGCTCTGACCGCCGGCCGCTCGCACGCCAAAAAATTTCCGACCGCCTCCGCAAAGCCTGCATTGCTGATCCAGTGCGCCGAATAGGTGATCACCGGCTCGAAACCGCGCGCCACCTTGTGTTCGCCCTGCGCGAATAACCGGTTGTTGATTCTAAAACGAAAGAGTGATGCCCGATAAAGGAAAATTCACCGAGGGAGGTAAAGAATTTATTGGTTTCACTTATCGGCAAAGCAAAGAATGGTTAGAATGATCTTCCTTTTCTTGAAAACAGATCGGAGGCCGAAAATGAGCTTTAAAAGCAGTCTAGTCAAACTCGCCATCAAAATGACGCCAAACTTCCTCGTCAGATGGGTAGCCAACATCCTCCTGAAGGGCATTGCCGAATTATCGGAATTTAATTTCGATATCGACGCACGCACAGCCTATGTGCAGGCAACCCTTTACGGCGAAACCGAACCGATTGATATTTGGGTGCATGATTTTGGCATCGTCAGCGATGAAGCATCGCATTATTTGACGATTCATCAAGCGCAATCGAACAAGCCCTGGTTGAATAATTTACTCTCCCGCATCGCCGGAAAAACATGGAAAATTCCTGCGATCCCTCAATTTCAGGACGAAATTGAAATTGCCTCCGAGCTATTCAAAACCGAAAGTCAGGAAGCTGAAAATGATCAGGCATAATCGCATTACCCATGGAAGAAAAACCGATTTGATGATCGTTAAGTTTTAACATCCACTGATTCACTGAAGATAGAAACGGTTTATTCAATTACTTTATAAAGGACGGTTATGACCCTTCCAAAATCAGACTTAACCCAGCAACGCTTGCAGATATTGAAAGATTTTGACGACGACATCATAGATCAACTGCTGCACAGCGTCTCCACCTACACGGATCAAAAGCACAAGACTCTCGCCAACCAAGCCGAGGAGATTCAGGCCAAACCTTTACAAGACGGATTGGATGCGGAATGGCTCGCCGCCCTGCTCGACGACGATCACGCCTTTTTAGATGAAGCGCATAAACTGATCTACGAGCTTGCGATCGTCGCGCTCTACAAAAAAATCGAAATCACCACAAGGCGGGCTCTGGCGGCTGTCTTTCCCAGTATTGCCGCCGAACCGACTCTTAAGCTCGAAAAACTGAACAAATATTTACGCAAACAAGGCATTGAAATAGCGTTATTACCGAACTACGAGGCAATGAACGAAGTCCGGCACCTTTATAACGATATTAAGCAAGGCGGCATTGCGGGCAAAAAACTTGTCGCCTATCCAGGCTGGGAAAAGGGAGAAGCGCTTCAAAATCTGGATGTCGCCTACAAAAGGCTAGCACCGCTGTGCGCAAGCTATATCAAGGAACTAATCGAAATTCTGATGCATCATTTAAGTTGCGAGACCTTCAATGCCGAAACGAATGAAGAGGAAAGGGATAGCGGCGATTAAATCGGCGGCAAGATGATTTTACTGCAATAGTTTGTCGCACGGTTTCAATGCAAACAATCTTGCGAACGCCAAATTACAGCGCTGAGTAATTTTGAGCAACGAACTCCCCCGACTCCGTTGACGGCACGGCTCTTTGCCTGCGAAAATGCGCCAGACAGTCTATCACCAGGGTTCCACCGATGAGTTCAAGATTGCCATTGCTCTCCAGCATCCCCCGTGTCTTACTGGTATTATTTCTGACAACGTCGCTTGGACACGGTGCTAACCTCGAACAAAATGCGCGGTCGCCAAGCTCAAGGCGGCCGGCACGCGCACCGCGGCCCTGCTTGCCTGTCACCAAAAAGCGATCTCCAAGGATGTCGCGGTCGATCCGAAATGCCTGCAGAATGCGGACCTCAAATTCATAAAAGCCATCGAGAAGGCAGAAAAGCAGTTGCCGTGTGCAGGCAGTAAAATCGATCTCACCCGAGAGGCGGATGCCTGCGTCACCAACCTCGTCGAGACGGTGGAGGTAACCGCGGCGACTGAGCCGCCGAGCCTTGCGGGCATTACGTCCGCCCACAATGCAGTGCGCGCCGAGGTCGGCGTCAGGCCGCTCGTCTGGAACACGTCTCTCGCCGCGACGGCACAGGCCTGGGCCGATCAGTGTAGCGATACTGCCGCCCCCAGCGGATTCATCGACCACAATCTCTCACGTAGCGCCACCTATCTCTACGTAGTGGGTGAAAATATTTATGCCAACACCGGAGCGGCCAAGGCCAATGACGCGGTATCAGCGTGGGCATCGGAGATCGCGAACTACGACTATGCCAGCAACACTTGCACCGGAATCTGCGGCCACTATACCCAAATCGTCTGGGCCGCGACGCACGAAGTCGGATGCGCGCGTTCCTCATGCCCCAGGCTCACCTTCAGTAATACAATCGTCTGCAACTACGGACCCGGAGGGAATATCGTCGGCCAAAAACCCTACTGAGCCGCTTTCGCCCGATAAATAACTTTTGCGTAAATCAGCAGATTTAGCACAATGACGGCAATGCCTAAACCGATTTGTATTTCCCTGGTAAGCCCGGCAGGATAGATGATCGGCATGAGGTAGTGTTCGATAAAATCGCTGGCGTATTGACCGCCGCTTGCCGAACGCAGCTGGTTTTCAAGATAAGTCAAAGGGCAAATCCAGCCGGCAAATTCGATCGAAGCGCCCCAGATCGCGGCGGGCAAGTGTAGCCACATCAGCTTCGGCCATTTCAAGACCAGCAGGCCGCCTAAACTCACGAAAAGAATGAAGCCAAAATGAAGCGCGACGATCAAATCGGCGAGTATCGGATTCGGCATATAAGCCGTGATCTTCTTAGCCTTTAATACAAATAACCGGTTCCAGCCTTGCGACTTTGCGCGAGAGTCCGGCCCTATCCGCCGCATCCACCACCGCACTGACGTCCTTATAGGCGAGAGGCGCTTCTTCGGCGATACCACGCAGCGAAGGACTGCGGATCAGGATGCCTTGCCTGGCCAGTTCATCGACCAATTCCCTACCCCGCCATTGTTTGGTCGCCTGATGCCGGCTCATCGCGCGCCCAGCGCCATGGCAGGAAGAACTGTACGCACGATATTCATTGTCTTTGGCGCCGCACAAGACATACGAACAGGTGCCCATCGAACCGCCGATCAAGACCGGCTGGCCGACATCCTTGAAAGCAGCGGGCAAATCGGGATGGCCGGGGCCATAGGCGCGGGTGGCGCCTTTGCGGTGGATGAACAACTCTTTCATTTGGCCGTTGACCTTATGCCTTTCCACCTTACAGGTATTGTGGGACACGTCGTAGAGAAGACCGAGCCTAGCCCCCGGAAATATCGAGGCCACGGCCTGCCGGGTCAAATGGGTCAGTATCTGGCGATTGGCCAGCGCACAATTGATGCCGGCGCGCATCGCGCCGAGATAGCGTGTGCCGAGCGGCGAATTGATCGGCGCACAGGCAAGCTCGCGGTCAGGCAGTGCTATTTTGTACTGGCTGGCCGAGACCGCCATATCTTTCAGAAATTCGGTACCGATCTGGTGGCCCAGGCCGCGCGAGCCGCAATGGATCGTGATCACAATATCGTCGATCGCAAGTCCGAACCGTTCCGCAATCGTTCGGTCGTAAATTTCGGTAACCCGTTGCACTTCCAGATAATGATTGCCGGAACCCAGAGTGCCCATTTCATCGTGCTGCCGCTCGCGGGCCTTCGCTGAAACTTCCGAGGGATCGGCCCCCTTCATGCGTCCCTGTTCTTCGGTGCGCTCCAGATCCTCCGCTTCGCCAAATCCTTGATCGACCGCCCATTGCGCCCCGCCGTTCAGCATCGCAATCATTTCGTGATGATTCAAGCTGATTTTGCCGCGGCTGCCGAGGCCGGCCGGAATCGTGCGGTAAAGTTCATCGGCGAGGCGATGCTTCTGTTCGAGAATGTCTTTGATGGTCAGGCCCGTATGTAAAGTGCGCACACCGCAGGAAATATCGAAACCGACGCCGCCGGCCGAAATCACGCCGCCCTGCTCCGGATCGAACGCGGCGACACCGCCTATCGGAAAACCGTAGCCCCAATGCGCATCGGGCATCGCATAGGCCGCATCGACGATGCCGGGCAAGGTTGCGACATTGGTGATCTGCTCGCACACTTTCTGGTCCATGTCGCGGATCAAACTGAAATCCGCATAGATCACCGCCGGCACGCGCATCGCGCCTTTCTGCGGAATTTCCCAGCAAGTTTCATCGCGTTGAATCAATTGACCGGTATCCATCGCTATTCTCCGCTATACATCGACGATGCATTGTGCGACCCACATCGCATCGGTATTTTGATAAACCCGCAACTCGGTAAAGGTCGCACCTTTAATCTCGACGGCCGGCTGGTGTTTTTCCCTATCAACCGACTCGCCGAATGCGGTTGCGGTTAATAACTCTTTATTGATGGCGACCTCGAAACGACCGAACAATAAATCCTGTGTGGTCATTTGAAAAATCAGCTCGTTGATCCAATCAAAGAATAATATATCGGGGTCGGCAGCCGAGCAGGTGATCGATAACGACCGGGATGGCTTGATTGCGTCCGGATCGGTGATCACAGCGATCAAGGCAAGCGCGGCTTGTTCGAACGCTTCCGACATCGTAGGCGCTATACCGCGAATACCGATATCCGCGTCGTGATCGAAATGTTCCCAGCGAGGGGGCGCCGTGTTATTCATCAGTCTGTTGTATTTGTATAATTTAAGCGAGACATTGACTGGGCTGATCCGTTGCAAAGCGTCGGTCGATAAAACTATTTTTCGGCTAGCATCTCATCGTTTATGATCTCTTTTACATCTCATCTTAAGAGGGCTTTGATTTGCTAGCGATCAATAATTTGTTTTCCGGCCTGCCCGAGCAATTGCCGGAGGAACTTTTTGAGCCTATTCTGCAGCGCAATGGCATCGAAATCGAACGGATTATTTCGAAAGGTCATGCGACACCTCCGGGGCAATGGTACGATCAGGATGGGGATGAATGGGTATTGCTGCTCCAGGGGCGGGCAACATTGGCTTATCAAAATGAAGCGGAGCCGATTCATTTGCAAGTAGGGGATTATTTATTGATTCCGGCGCATTGTCGTCACCGGGTCGAATGGACGGATCCTGCGATTGAAACCCTTTGGCTGGCCATCCATTGGCGTTAGATTTGAATTAGAGGGTATGCGGCTAATTTCTGCATTCAACAACCCACTTATTAGTAACCAATTCATCGGTTCATACGGCATTCAGTAAGTGCCGGCTACACTTTAATCTCGAAGTGAAATAGTAACTTTTATTACCTGGTTTTTTGTAGCTTAATACTACAGATCTCCCATCTCTTGGTTCGAGAAGGGGCTTATGGTCAGAAACGTCAAATGGTGACGGCAATGGATGAATTTGAAAAACAGTATGCACCGACTCGTAGCCAGAACAACATCATCGAGTCGCTTTGTCAGGAATTCAATGGCGTTAGCTTTTATGGGCTGGAATACGTCATTGAGGATTTTTTTCAACCGAAAAGGGTAAAGTCGACGAATTTAGCCTATGCAGCCGTGGATTGGTTCGGATTATATGACTAACTGGCCGCTCGATACCTCTATTGCTTCCCTGATCAGATTTTCTCGGTAGATTCAGGCCAGTTTTTAACCAACGTCTGCATAATTCCAGGCAAAAAAAAACCCAAGCCGTGTGGCTTGGGTTTTCGGATTAAGAGCTTGGCAATTCCCTACTTTCGCATGGCAACCTGCCACACTATCATCGGCGCTAAGCGGTTTCACTTCCGAGTTCGGGATGGGATCGGGTGGTTCACGCTCGCTATGGTCACCAAGCAAACTGGTGCGGTTGACGATGAGGGTCAACCTTCGGCAGGGCTGTCGCCGTGCCTTGGAAATCTGTAACCTTCGGTTCTCTCGCAGTCAAGCGTCAGCTGCACTGTAGTTTTCTTCTACAGCCACCCAAACCGATTGGGTGTTATATGGTCAAGCCTCACGGGCAATTAGTACACGTTAGCTACGCCCATTACTGGACTTCCACACCGTGCCTATCAACGTCGTAGTCTCCGACGGCCCTTCAGGGGACTTGAAGTCCCAGTGAGATCTCATCTTGGGAGGGGCTTCCCGCTTAGATGCTTTCAGCGGTTATCCTGTCCGAACGTAGCTACCCGGCAATGCCATTGGCATGACAACCGGAACACCAGCGGTTCGTCCACTCCGGTCCTCTCGTACTAGGAGCAGCTTCCCTCAAATCTCAAACGCCCACGGCAGATAGGGACCGAACTGTCTCACGACGTTCTGAACCCAGCTCGCGTACCACTTTAAATGGCGAACAGCCATACCCTTGGGACCTGCTTCAGCCCCAGGATGTGATGAGCCGACATCGAGGTGCCAAACACCGCCGTCGATATGAACTCTTGGGCGGTATCAGCCTGTTATCCCCGGAGTACCTTTTATCCGTTGAGCGATGGCCCTTCCATACAGAACCACCGGATCACTATGACCTACTTTCGTACCTGCTCGACCTGTCCGTCTCGCAGTCAAGCACCCTTATGCCATTGCACTCAGCGCATGATTTCCGACCATGCTGAGGGTACCTTCGTGCTCCTCCGTTACTCTTTGGGAGGAGACCGCCCCAGTCAAACTACCCACCAGACACTGTCCCCAATCCGGATTACGGACCTAGGTTAGAACTTCAAATAAACCAGGGTGGTATTTCAAGGTTGGCTCCACAGAAACTGGCGTTCCTGCTTCGAAGCCTCCCACCTATCCTACACAAGTCGATTCAAAGTCCAGTGTCAAGCTATAGTAAAGGTTCACGGGGTCTTTCCGTCTAACCGCGGGTAAACTGCATCTTCACAGCTATTTCAATTTCACTGAGTCTCGGGTGGAGACAGTGTGGCCATCGTTACGCCATTCGTGCAGGTCGGAACTTACCCGACAAGGAATTTCGCTACCTTAGGACCGTTATAGTTACGGCCGCCGTTTACTGGGGCTTCGATCAAGAGCTTCGCTTGCGCTGACCCCATCAATTAACCTTCCAGCACCGGGCAGGCGTCACACCCTATACTTCCTCTTTCGAGTTTGCAGAGTGCTATGTTTTTGCTAAACAGTCGCAGCCACCAATTTTATGCTGCCTTTCTCGGCTCCATGAGCAAGTCACTTCACCTAACAAAGGCGTACCTTATCCCGAAGTTACGGTACCATTTTGCCTAGTTCCTTCACCCGAGTTCTCTCAAGCGCCTTAGAATTCTCATCCCACCCACCTGTGTCGGTTTAGAGTACGGCCACTCGTAACCTGAAGCTTAGAGGTTTTTCTTGGAAGCATGGCATCAATCGCTTCGCCGCTCCGTAGAGCAAGCTCATCATTACCTCTCAGGATTGAACGCCCGGATTTGCCTAAGCGTTCTCCCTACTGGCTTGCACTGCCTATTCCAACAGGCAGCCGACCTAGCCTTCTCCGTCACCCCATCGCAGTTACGACCGGTACAGGAATATTAACCTGTTTTCCATCGACTACGCCTTTCGGCCTCGCCTTAGGTACCGACTAACCCTGCGTCGATTAGCGTTGCGCAGGAAACCTTGGGTTTTCGGCGTAAGGGTTTTTCACCCTTATTATCGTTACTCATGTCAGCATTCGCACTTCTGATACCTCCAGCCAACTTCTCAATTGACCTTCGCAGGCGTACAGAACGCTCCTCTACCACCATACTTACGTATGATCCGTAGCTTCGGTACTATGCTTAGCCCCGGTAAATCTTCCGCGCAGGCCGACTCGACCAGTGAGCTATTACGCTTTCTTTAAAGGATGGCTGCTTCTAAGCCAACCTCCTGGCTGTCTGTGCCTTCCCACATCGTTTCCCACTGAGCATAGATTTTGGGACCTTAGCTGACGGTCTGGGCTGTTTCCCTTTTCACGACGGACCTTATCACCCGCCGTGTGTCTCCCGTGCTCGAACTTGCTGGTATTCGGAGTTTGCATCGGGTTGGTAAGTCGGGATGACCCCCTAGCCGAAACAGTGCTCTACCCCCAGCAGTTATACACGAGGCGCTACCTAAATAGCTTTCGAGGAGAACCAGCTATCTCCGAGCTTGATTAGCCTTTCACTCCGATCCACAACTCATCCCCTACCTTTTCAACGGGAGTGGGTTCGGTCCTCCAGTGTGTGTTACCACACCTTCAACCTGGTCATGGATAGATCGCCCGGTTTCGGGTCTAATCCCAGCGACTGAACGCCCTGTTCAGACTCGCTTTCGCTACGCCTCCCCTATTCGGTTAAGCTTGCCACTGAGATTAAGTCGCTGACCCATTATACAAAAGGTACGCAGTCACCGAACAAAGTCGGCTCCC